>NZ_DAHXOI010000004.1:174962-189804 GCF_027364955.1 Ferrimicrobium sp. | reverse complement strand
CGCGAGGGTGAGTTCGGTGCGGCTCGCAGGGTGCCCACACAGCGAGGGTGAGGGAATATCGATGCCGGAGAGCACAACGATCTCGCCATAGCGGATCCAGCCGTTGTAACGGAACTCATAGGCCCCGCGGAGGATGAGCGCTTCAGCGAGGAGCCTCTTGGGAGAGGTTGTCTGGGGTATGTCGTAGTCTGAGATCGCGTCGTTGTGATAGGAGGCTTCTTTGCGCTCGATCTCATCCGGGGTGAGATTTGCTCGGATGATCAAGGGGTCGAGGATAACCGTCTAGCGATACAGAGCACATCCACAAGACCGCTTCACCTATCGCGCACCACGATGGGCTCTACCGACCATAGATCCACGCGTTAGGGAGGGACTCTAAACCGCGCCCCTAGCTAGCTCGCTGCTTCAGGAGGCCGACAAGGTTGTTGCGCACCAACCACACAAGTCCGAGGGGGCTAAGAGATAACGACACCAGGACTACCCGAGCGAGGGCAATGAGGCCAACTCGGTACTCGTCATAGGTTGCGTGAGAGAGAGCGCCGATAAAGAAGAACCAGGCTGTGGCCACCAGAGCACCGGACCAGAGGACGATATTGAGCTCGAGAAGCCTGACGATGGCGATCGCGGTTCTTGTCGATCCAGAGATGAGATAGACAGCAAGCTCATGTCGCCGCGCAAGCGACACGAGCAACAAGAAGAGGCCAACGATGATCCCACCCGCAATGAAGAGATACCTCGACTCCCTTGTGTTCCAGAGTTCTCCCGGGGTTGCCACCCCCTCCGAGTGAGGCACGAGTGTTCGAGTGGCCAAATTCGGGACGGAGGCGAACTGGGTCAACAACGTGCTAATACCTGTTGCATACGCACCAGGGGCGAACTGGACAAAGCACGCTGTCACGTACTTCATACCCGATCGGGGCAACAGTGCCACCCCTCCCATCTCAGGGTCACGGTTGCCAAGGGCAACGACTTGTGAGATGGGGTAGGTGTGGTTAGAGATGGAGATGTAACCACCGCTCCGGTCGCCCAGACTCGTAGCAAGTGACCGAGAAAGGATAACACCCGGTTTATAGGCCTGTTGTATGGAGGTGGTGGCGAGTGCTCCGACCGCGTTACCAACGGTGCTCGCTGCGAGGAAACCTTGGCTTGGTTCAGAGTTCGCATAGACCGTGTGGGTGGGACCGACACCTCCGGCTGCCACGACTCCGAGCTGACCATTCAGAGCAGTGCAGGTCCTTGCTGGGAGTACGGCACCGCCGGCTCCAGCAGTGACCTCGACGGTGGTATAGCCATCGGCGATAAGCCTTTGATAGGACGATGTGACCGATCGTGCAGTGAACAACTCGACTGACGACACCCCAAGTGCCACAAGGGCGACAATGAGGCCCACCAAGATGGAGGTCGTCGTTCGCGCGGTTACATTTCGAACGGCTTCTCCGAGGAGGTCGAATGGATGCCAAGACTGCACCTACACCACCAGTCTCCCGTCAGCCAATACCAGCTGACGATCACACCGTGCGGCGACGAGTGGATCATGGGTTGCCACTACGACGCTTTGGCCGCTGAGCTTGGCAGCCAGTAGGGCCTCAGTGACCATGCCGCTGTTGTGTCGATCAAGGTTGCCAGTGGGCTCGTCCGCCAAGATGATCGCCCTGGTGCCAACCAAGGCTCTTGCAACCGTCATTCTCTGGAGTTGACCACCAGAGAGTTCGGTTGCTTTGGCGTGAAGCCGCTCGCCAAGTCCCACCCTCGAAAGAGCCTCGCTCGCCAGTAGGTTCGACTCCTTTCTTGATAGGCCTTCGCTCATGAGCGCGATGGCCACGTTATCGATAGCTGTTCGACTCTCGAGACAGGCGGAATTTTGCAGCACCCATGCGAACAATGATCGTGCTAGCTCGTGGCCAGCGCTGCTCGTTCTCCAGGCATCATGACCGTCAACCTCGACGCTACCCTTCGTGGGTTTCATCAAGAGACCGAGGATGGAGAGAAGGGTGGACTTTCCAGATCCGCTCGGCCCAACCAGGGCCAACACCTCGCCAGGTTCTACCGTTAGATCGATGGCATCGATGACGGGTACCGAGGTGTGAGGGTAGGCATACGAGACCCCCGAGAAGGTAACTGTAGGGTAACTGGTTATGGGCATGACAGATCAGGACGTGCTGCGGCTGGGTTGACTAGGACCTTGCTGATAGACGGCGGTAGGCCAGTCACCTCAGTTTCTCCTGGTGGGCCCCCGATGGTATGCACGATGTGGGGAACAAAGTGCCCTCCACGTGGCGAGAAGATGCAGTTGGCACCCGTTTGACCGGTGACGACTGCGGTGTTTGGTACGGTCGGCAAGACGATTGGCTTCACCAGCCTTAGCGTACCGGTCAGGCTCGTAGCGTTGACTCCTACTGCGGCGGCGACTTTGGCGAGGCTTTGAGTGTCAGTCACTTGAAAACCAGCAGCCACCGGAACCGAGACTCCACCAGATGCCAAGAGCTCGTAACCACTGACACTCGCAGGAGGTGAGCTGACATCGAGACGAAAGGGATCGAGCGTCGTGGCAGCTTCGATCACGGGAGATCCTGGCGATGGCGCACTAAGGCCAACTGTTGCTACGACATGTGCTACGGTGACGCTTTGGGTGGGCATGAAGAGTACCCAGTTCGGATCAAAGGTGACCAGAGAGTCGATCGGAACGCCAGGGTCCAAGCGCTGTGCAAGTTTTGTAACGACCGCTTCAAGTGGTGCGTTAAAGACATCACCACTACCAACGTCACCGAGAGCGAGCGGTGCCAACGCTTCTCGTAAATAGGCAACGTCGGGACCAACCGAACCTGGACCAATCGGCGCGTAGAATGGCTCTACCGAATGGAGAGCAATCCGAGTGACGCCATTGACGGAGATAATGGGGTCACCGGTAGTGATGACCGCACCGGGGCGAGTGTCAAGCGCGGTGACAATACCTTGCCACCCTGGGGCCCTTAATCCTACCCCCTTGGACCAAGTCAGGTCCGCTCGCACCTGTTGTGCGTGATAATCCTGCGTAGTGGTTATCGGTGAGGTGATTGGTGATGGTGCAGGAGTGACGGAGGCAAGATTGTCGGGCACTGCTACCAGCACCACAGCGGTGCCAGCCACAGGGGCCACAATGCCAAGCGTGAGTAGCGTCCATGCAATGATACGACTGGATCGAACTGTCAAACTCTGGCACCTCGCTTATTCTGTCATCCGTCTCAACCTCCTCTCCAAAATGGCGCCCATCAAGAGGATGACTCACCGATGGGCACAACTAGGGCAGGGTGTTCACGAACTTGGAGTAGGTCTTAAAGCAGTCCGTGTATTCTTTGCGCTGTTCCTTGTTGAGGTAATCGAGTGCTCCCCTAGTGTCGATCGTTTCATGGATCTTGTAGTAACTGGCGTTTGAAGAAATATGAACGCCAGCAGACCGAAGGCAAGCAATGAAGGCCGGCTTCTCGGAGGCTAGTTGGGAAGAAGAAAGGCTTTGCTGTTGTATCCATCGAGCGTTGACTGTCGCCGCGTACCCGTACATACAATTGTCAACCTGCTCGAGCACGTGCGTGGTGCCGGGTGGTTGGGTTCCTTTGGGGGCATTTGCGGGAACTGGCTTCGTGTACTGACTCGGAATGCTAAGCCCAAGGCCCAGAATCGCGGTATCGTAAGGATCCTTGCTCATAGGTAACCTGAGCCCGGGCAACTCCTGAATTGCGCACGAGCGAGCAGCCTCTAGTGCAGCCACGTACTCGGAGTAGGTTATGGTCTTGTGGGCAAGAATGCGTTCTTGGAACGCGTTTGGTTTGGGGGGGTGATAGTTCGACGGCACAGGTCCAAAGGCGAGTGCGGCAAGGTTGGAGTTGACCGACGGGGGCGCCGGGGCATAGCCTCCTGTAGTTGTCGCCGACGACGAACCACAGGAGGCAAGCACCGCTCCAGCCAGCACTAGGAGTCCGAGCATCTGGCGAAGTTGATGAGGTGCTCTCATACTCACTAGTCTCCCCTATGACGTTGTAGTCGGAGCCACTGAGTTCGAGCTCTGGGTTTGACCGACGACAACCTTGGGGTAGGTACCGTCGATACCAATGGCGGTTGTTTCGCTTGTTTCCCAGAAACTGCCATTGTAGAAGTCACCGTAAAAGGTAGTGTCGGTCTCAGCATTGAAACCTCCGAAATCAAATCCAGGGCTGCTTGTCAGGCAACCCGACCCAATGTACTCACTAGGCGAATATTGGTTGAACGTATTGTTTCCATCCCACTCGTGTGCCTGGATATAAGGACCGCAGGGCTGCTGAAACCAAGTTCTACTTCCAGTGACTGAGAACCCGCTACCGTCGACGCTCGTGCATGTGTAACCAACACAGTTGGTGGCTGATGTCAGGGACATGCTAGTCGTCGCGACGCCTAACAGACCAACTCCCGCAGAGCAGAGAGCGACCACGACCCCCCCCTCGAACGATGTTCCGTACTTTCATCTTTCCCTCCTATGTTCTGGAGTTGCCGTTCCTATGGTCGGCAACTACGCCCTACCGTAGCGCATCTCGGCTACAGTTGCAACGGGTTTTAGACAAATACTGTTGGTATGTCATCCGTTCGAAGGACACGAGAGATGGATACACCGGAGGATCAGCGTGTGGGATTCGGATGTCAGGCCTCGAGTCTGGCCAGACGGGCCTCGATAGCCATGAGCGAGTTCTGCATTGCGCCCAGCACCTCTTCGAGTCTGGCAAGGAACGCGGGCATCTGGCGGTTCAGTTGGGCGGTGGCTGTGAGGGCAGTGTGGGTTTCACTTTCCAAGCGCGAGAAGATTTTCGGTGAGGGTGGGGTTGTGCCGCAGTTGCTGGGGACTGCTGGTGGTACGGCTAGGTCCGAGCAAGGCGCGTGGGTGCACGTTGAGGGATGCGTTATCCAACTGCTTGACTTCCACCTGGAGTGGTACTCCTCAGCGCCGTCGAGGGGATGACCCTGTGGGTTCTGGCGCTGGTGTCGCCGTAGGGGAGAAGCGTCTGGATGATGCCCTTACTCTTGAAAGTGAAACCTGCAATGCCTAGAGCTCAGAAATCGTATAGAGCCTCTACGCAGCGGTTTCCACCCTAAAATACTCCAATCGCACTTGGGTAACGTGCTGCCTACAGGGTCCCGGCACCCACGTAACTGTCAATAGGTCCGCCTAGCAGATACCCCTACTCGAGATTTCAACCCGCGGCCTGTCTGTGATGCTTGTTAGCATTGTCGAGGGATTATGGAGAATGGCACTTATTTCCTTCAAGATCTCAAACACCCACTCAACCATATCGAACTCTTCACCTCGGTCGCTGAGGCCGAGCTGTTGACCAACCAATACCGCGAGAGCTACAACACCACCCGAGCGCATAGCTCCCTTGGCTACTTGAGTCCTCATGAGTTCCTAGCCCTCGATGTGAGAGCCCAGCGGATGGTGCTTACTCGGTCAGCCAAGTAACGGAACTACAACGTGCGAAAACTACTTCCGAGCCGATGCAGCATAGGAACCAGAGGCTAGAATGGTAGGAGTCGTCTCACAAACGAAGTGGACCGAGTACGAGGGGCCTTCCAGGTACTGCGATGGCCTTGAGGTACGGAGGCTAGGAATCGAGCTGGTTCGTATCAAATGCGCTCCCTGCGGACATTACAAGATGTGTACCTTGGCCGCGACTACAATTCGAGGAGCATTTTGGAGGAGCGCGATGAGACGCTGTGGTATTGCAGTCTCGAGGGCGACGGTGAGGCGTTTGGCTTGTTGTTCAACAGGCATCGAGAGCGGGTGTTTCGTCATGCATGTCGGCTGACGCAGTCCCGTGAGGACGCTGAGGATGTCGTTGGCTCTGCATTTCTTGAGCTCTGGCGACGTCGAACACAGGTCCGATTGGTGAGCGGATCGATGCTGCCGTGGCTACTAGTCACTACTACGAATCTTTGCCGCAACTCCCGGCGCGGTACTCGCCGGTACCGCCAGATGCTGGAGCGACTCCCACGCGAGGGAAAGGCACCCGATGTTGCTGAGGCCGCCTTGGCTGCCGGCGTCGACACACGTCTCGGTACAGAAATACGCGCTCTCAAAAAGACGGACGCGCAGTTGATCGCCCTTGTTGCTCTCGAAGGCTACTCCATCAATGAGGCCGCAGAACTGCTCGAATTGAGTCAAGCTTCTACACGAGCACGCCTCCATCGCGCTCGTGCCAGGCTTAGGCAGCGATTAGGCGATCAGGTCCTTCGCGAAGATCCAGACGATCAGGGAGACAACAAGTGACGGAACAGATGGACGAGACATATGCGGCCGCACTCCGCTCGCTTCTTGTCGCTCAAGTCGAGCAGACAAGCATCCCAACCTGGTCGTCTGCCCGCTTGAAGCGATGGCTGACTGGCGCCGGTGTAGTGCTCGCCGCCCTCGTAGCCGGCGGTGGCATTGCCTACGCGGCGGGGGTCTTCTCAATCCCTGGAGGAGAAGTCGCGACACCTCTCGCTACCCCGGTGCAACGAAGCGGCAGCGGAGACCAGACCGTGAATCTCGGTAGAAGGCCAACTGGAGCGAACGCGGTTACGGTTGACTTTACCTGTCTTACGGCAGGGAGGTTCGTCTTGTCCAACGGAGCGTCGCTAGCTTGTAACGGACCAGATCCGGGCCCAGTAATCGAGCAGATCCCGCTCGCGACTGGACAGGACAGCATCACCATCTCGACAAGCCCGGGGGCTCGCTGGCAGCTGACGGCGACTTACGCGATAGTCAAGACCACCTTATGGAGCGTGAATGCAAGCCACCAGACCTATGGTGCGATCAACCAAAATGGCACTCCCGACCTCGTAGCCGTGATCGGGACTAACGGTCGTGCTGGGTATGTGTACGCCAGCCAACTCAACGCGCCTGCGCCCACAACGACTAGCCAAGCGATCGCCGGGAACCATGCTCCTCCGAGGGCGCTAAATGTCTACGAATCAAACGGGAAGACAGTTATCGGTAAGTTTGTGGTCAGTACGCCAGTACCCATCGCGAACACAACCCCGAACTAGACTCCGCTCCTGCGAAACTGACCACGTTGGGTTGTCTGTTGAATCTCCAACGCAACGAGTGGCTGATGAAAGCGCGCGCTAAAGCAACTTGTTTGGTGAGTCTGAGCTCGAATAGGTGTAGTAACCGTCGCCATTATAGGCGCGAGACAGCCCCGAGCTGTAGTAGTAGCCAGCACCACAGACTGCCGCGGGCCGGTAAACCGCATCTTCAATGCCGGCCGCCGAACCGTCGTTGTAGTACCACGACGACTCTTCGCAGAGATCGCCATCGTCCGCAAAGACACGCGCCAGTATCCCCATGTAGCCACTAGGTGCGTTATCGTGCTCGTCTGTATTGACGGAAATGTCACCGTAGGAACCAGCCGAACCAGTGCTGAAGACAATGCAGCTTTGGTTGTTATAGTTCCAGCCCTTTACCGGCCCGTAATACGAAACGTCGCCGCAGGAGCCTGAGCTCGTGTTCGTATCCAATTCTGCGGTACTCGTGTTTGGGTTCTGGCCGGGTACGATCGCGAAAGTGCCGAGCACGGTTGCTCCGTCCTGCGCATACAGAGGAATTGTGTCTGTTCGCGTTTGGCTCATCCAAGCGATGGCCGCCAGAGGCGAGTTCACGTTATAGCCCGTTGCAGCATCGAGTTGTGAGCTGCGGACATAGCCAGATACAAGGCTACCATCGTTTGCTGTGCCGATCGCCGCTATGAGATCCGGCTCCTGAGCTACTGTGAATCCGGCGGCAGAGCCGTAGGTTTCGCCGATGGCATTTATCGGATAGTTTACGCCGATGGCTGCGGCAACAAGCCGTGCCGGGCTGAGATATGGGGTGGAAGCCGATAGCGCCATTCCCATACTCAAACTACTGAGTGAGGCAGCTCCCAACAGGACCGATCCCGACTTGATGATTACTTTCAATCTCATGAAGCTCCTTTCGTAAACAGCTCGCCCCTGGTCGGCAACTACGCCTTAACGTAGCGCATCTCGGCTACGGTTGCAACGAGTTTTAGACAAAGATTGTTGATATGTCATCCGTTCAATGGACACGAGGGGATGGATACACCGGAGGATCAGCGTGTGGGATTCGGGTGTCAGGCCTCACGTCCGGACAGGCGGGTCTCAATTGAGGCGAGGGTTTGGTTGGTTGTGCCGAGGACCTCTTCGAGTCTGGCAAGGAACGCGGGCATCTGGCTGTTGAGTTGGGCCATGTGCGGGGAGTATAGTGGTTAAGCAAGAGGAGTGAGGAGCAACATGAACGCTAGAGTTCAGAGCGATGGTAGACGCGTGCCGCTAGTTAGCGCTCCAATTCAAACAGGTGACATTAGCGTTATTGTAGAGTCAGATACGAACGCATGTGAGGTAACTCTTCGTCAAGAAGATTTTGAGGCGTGGCTCGATGACTTTCGTAATCGCTACGCAGGGATGCTCGAATACTTGCAAAGTCATTGATTCGTCCTTCGCTGGCTCTGATTGTCATCATCAATACCTCAGTCAGGGACCCGGATGAGTTTTTCGACGATGAAGACGATCTAGACCGAGTCGAAAGAGTACTTCAGGCTTCAGAGAACATCTCCGATCCCATCTTGTTGGCTGGCTTGTTGATGAGTCGATTAGCGCGGTCACAAGCATTCACGGAGGGCAACAAGCGAACAGCACTAGCTGTTGCCCATTTTGTGCTGCAAGCCAATGGTTACGATCCAGAAATATACATACCGCCGGACGATACCCGAATCAGCGATTATCTTCTCCTCGCTGCTCGTGGAGACAATGTTGAACAGGAAATCATCGGCGTTATGACGAGCAATGCCGGGGTACTTCGAGCTGGTCAGGAAACGTCGGTCCCAAGATCCCAACGTGGTTTCGGCTTTGGCAGTGTGACATAGATGTTCAACGTCCCCATTGGGTACACCAGGTCGGATCACAGTGGTTCGTTAATTTCCTTGGTGATCGCGTGAATGGGCTTCGAGTCTGGCCAGGACAGCATCTGGCGGTTCAGTTGGGCGGTGGCTGTGAGGGCAGTGTGGGTTTCACTTTCCAAGCGCGAGAGGGTCACTGGTAAGGGGGGGTTGTGCAGCAGTTGCTGGGGACCGATACTGAGACCTAGGGGT
Source organism: Ferrimicrobium sp. (assembly GCF_027364955.1). Taxonomy (NCBI): domain Bacteria; kingdom Bacillati; phylum Actinomycetota; class Acidimicrobiia; order Acidimicrobiales; family Acidimicrobiaceae; genus Ferrimicrobium; species Ferrimicrobium sp. The sequence goes on along the minus strand of NZ_DAHXOI010000004.1, from coordinate 180,679 downwards.
GGAGCTTGGATTATGGAAGCCCTTGCGGTCACCGCTGAACAGCAGAGAAGACCGGACTGACGACCCCCAGCCGTTCTAAGTTGTAGAATATAGTGAACCAGCTACTGTCCCAGTCATCAATGCTGAATCCTCAGCGTCCAACTTTCCTGGTTGTCACCGACCTTGTAACCCGGAGTGTAATGCGGTGGAAGCCATAACGCCGAAATGATTAGCAGTCGTGTTCTCGACCGCTGCGCAGCACTCAACTTGATAGCAACAGATCTCCCCTCCAATCTAATACAACCACTCGCGGATCGATCACGTAGCAGACTGGCAACGCCGCTCGATACTAGAGAAGCGTTCGTAGCGGGAATTCCTTGCCTCGGACGCGACCAGGTGAGTGCTGTCACGCGTAGGGTCACCGAAGGTGCGTACGGGCTGAAGGAAAAGATGAAAGGGCTCCCGGAAGACAGGGAGAGAGTGCCGGCCGTTTGACCAGCTGTTGCCCTCGAACGCATCACCCCTAGCCCAGTCGAACTCTGCCATCGCCACGACTGTGCTGGAATAACCCTACGATCATTGACTATGAGATCCGGTTTTACCTCCGGAATACCGGCGAGATAGTAAAGAGTTGGGCTTGCATGTTGAACTCGGTCATGGCCGCAAGCACCGAGCTGGAAGGCCCATCAGAATTATGAGGAGCACTGTTCTGCCCAACCTGGCTATCATGACGCCCTTAGTTAGATGCCAAGGTCGAAAGCGTCAGCCGAAATCGCCCCATTGATACGAAGCGAGGTAACCGCTAGATCCCACGTCCTCCCATCCAACTCTTCCTTGGCGATCCTCCGTATAAATCCAGTCTCCATATCAACCCACAGTTGGAAAAACGTGGCATCATCGGTCACCTCCTGGTCACCATTCCACTCTGCCCCTGCGTACCACTGTTTGCATCTGGGTTCTAGCATCGGCCTGGTTTGGTCAGGAACTTCATGGATCCAGTTCTCTCGTGTGGCCAACACATGTGCAAAGTGGTCGCGATCGCCAAGGATGCCATCGATGTATTGACTATCGCTGTTGAGTACAAGATTGAAATTGCAGACCCAGAGTTGGGGAGCACTCCAATACCACAGCTGTGCATTCTCTCGTGCCGAAAGGTAGGGACGTCCAGCCCCGACCCCGCGGACGAACCACTCACCCTGTCGCGCTAGCGCTTCTGCACGCGTGCCGGTGTTAACCATGACGCCGTCCGTGCGGAATGCATACCTATCACCGTTTACCACAAAAGAATGAGGGTGGCGGGGTGCCTTATAGAACCCTTCCCCACCGTGTTCGGGTAACTCCTCGTCGAGGCGCCACAGGTCGGGAGCCTTCCACCACGCACTCGAGTGATAGACGGGAATATCACGCACTGTTTGGGTAGAGTCCTTCGATGGGTCATTGAGACTTGCAGACCAGACTGGTAGGTGTTTCTCCAGAAAGTGGATCTCCACTGACTCGACCCCTGACCACGCATGAAACATGCGTTCTCGCACCTGCTCAAGCTGAGACGGTAGCGACATTGTTAGGCACCCCCCAAACAGAGCGCCGGAGTCGTACCCGTACAGGATACGTAGGTGTTGAGGTAGGAATTCGACGACGCCTGGTAGGTGTTGTTGACATAGGCGTACCCACTGGTCCCGTAGTAAGGGAGCGTATTGAGAGGAGCGTTCTCACAATCAAAGTTGGACTGCGGGGCGACGATGCTACTCACATTCGTCTCGACCTGTGAAACCCCTGGCGCTTGGGCCACCCATTGTCCAGAGACACCTCCATCTCCGGTGGGGACTTCGGTGAGTACATACAGTGTCGCAATTGCCTGAAGTGTGCTAGCAGAGTCACTACACCCGACATAGGTATGGGTATCAACGAAGAGGCGCCCCTGCCTCAGGTAGTACTTCGATATGTGTGGCTGCGCTACCGTTACCGAACAGCTGAATCCAGGATTTCGCACAATCAGTGGACTCTGACTAGCTGACAACGCGGCCGTTGATCCGAGCATTGCCATCAATCCACAGGCCGTTATTGCAACTCCGCCCCGGACGATGTTCCGTACTTTCATTTTTCCTTCCTATGTTGTGGAGTTACCGTTCCTATGGTCGGCAACTACGGCTTAACATAGCTCGTCTCGCCAACGGTTGCAACGAGTTTTAGGCAAATACTGTTGGCATGTCATCCGTTCGATGGACACGGGAGATGGACTTGTCGCAAGATTACTCGCTCAGTCGGGCTTCAAGCCTGGCTAACCGGACTTCGATTGAGGCGAGGGTTTGGTTGGTTATACCGAGGATCTCTTCGACTCTGGCAAGGAACGTGGGCATCTGCCGATTCAGTTGGGCGGTGGCCTCAAGGGTGGCTTGGATGTCACTTTCCAAGCACGAGAACATCCTTGGTGAGGATGGGATTGTGCAGCAGATACTGGGGACTACTCGTGGTGGGGATGAGTGAAGGGCGGCTTGTTTTACGTTGAGAGAAGCGTTATCGAACAACCTGACTTCTGCTTGGAGTGGTACCACCCCTCTGAACCGCCGGTGGCCTTAGGTCTTTGCGCTGGTCTCGCCGCAGACGAGAAGCGTCTGGATGATACCCTTCTTGTTAAGGACGAACACTATCCGGTCCCAGGCACCCTAATGAACCGGGCATAAGGGTCAGACCTATCCAGGCAGATGTCAGCAGAGCCGTTTCTTAACTCGTCGTCCCAAGCATCGAAAGGTCATCTCATTCTGAGACGCGTGGTCCGTAGCGTTTTCCCCATATCTCTACTTGGAAGGCCCCTCGTACCCGGTCCACTTCGTTTGTGAGACGACTCCTGTCATTCTAGCCTCTGGTCCCTATGCTGCTTCGACTCGGAAGTGGTTGTGAGCGTAGAAGTTCCGGTACTTGGCCGACCGAGTAAGCACCATCCTCTGGGCTCTCACATCGAGGGCCAAGAACTCATGAGGACTCAAGTATCCAAGGGAGCTGTGCGCTCGGGTGTGGTTGTAGGTCTCGCGGTATTGGTTGGTCAACAGCTCGGCCTCAGCGACCGAGGTGAAGAGCTCACCGTTGGCAGAGTTCGTCACGAAGTCTCGAGTTAAACGACTCACACTTTCCATTCTGCCAGGGTGATCCTGGGTCAATAAAGTAAAGGGTGACCCCCATCTCGTTGGCCCAGTGCGAGAGAGCATGCGAGATGAACTCTGGTCCGTTGTCCATTCTGATGTAGACGGGCACTCCACGCTCGGCCACGATCCCATCGAGGGCCGAGATGACCCCATCGGCATCGATGGAACGATCGACAAGCGTTGCTAGGTACTCTCTCGAGTACTCGTCGATGATGTTGAGGAGTTTCAACACCTTTGTGTCCTGGGTCTGATCGAACTGAAAGTCCATCGCCCAGGTGACATTGGCATCAATTGGGTGATGAGCTCCCATTGGGACTCCGTGACCTGCTCGTTTGTTCTTGCGTTTGCGAAAAGGGACCTTGAGTCCCGCCTCCCTCCACAGACGATGAACCCTCTTTAGGTTCACTTGGTAACCAGCTTCTAAGACCGCCCGGTAGGCCTTGCGGTATCCCTGGCGAGGATTGGCGAGGGCAAAGGTGCGTAAGATCTCAGTGATCTCAGCGTCGGTGTTGTCCTCTCGCTGTTTGGGGATCAATCGTTGGGTGGATCGTGGTTGACCGGTGACCGCACAGGCTCTTCTCTCGGAGACCCCGAACCGCTGGCGCAACAACTTCACAGCGTTGCGCCGACGGTCCGGGGTCAGAAGCTTCCCGCGAGCCTTCATCCTTTGACATGGCCTTGTCGAGTGTCAAGTCTGCCACCATGATCTTGAGCCTTCGGTTCTCTGCCTCGAGCTCTTTCAGGCGCTTCATGTCAGGACCCTTCATTCCGCCATACGTACTCTTCCATCGGTACCAAGTAGTCTCGGTGATGCCGAAACTGCGAACAACCTCTGCTATGGTTTTGCCCTCGTTCAACATCTTGTCGCCCTCGGCGAGTTTTGTGATGACTTGTTCTGGTGTATGTCGCTTGCTCTTCATGTGATTTCCTCCCGTATCTATTATGGTCGGTCCTCTCACATTCAAGGTGGTTCATCTGAGGTGGATCACTCCATACTCTCTTCGATCCAAGGGAAACCCGGGTTCCGTAGTGTGAGTAGTTTCAAAGTACAGATTTGGGAAAGAGATATGCTGGACCTATGGTCCCAACTATCAATACTGAATACTCAGCGTCCAACTTCCTGGATCTCAATTAGTGACTGCCACACCAACCGATCCCTGCGGGTCCACAACTGCCACTGTCCAACGCGTTCCCTTCGTTGCCGTGATAGTAATCTTCGTTGGCCAGGGTTGCTTTGCGGGGGTGGTGACCATGAAACCTCCACCGCCGCTGGAGTGACAGTATGGATTATCGCTCTCGCCACCCGGTGAGACCCTGACGGATAAGATCCCGCTTCCAACGCACGCCGCGTTAATACCCAGGAGCCCACCGGGAACGTATCGCGGGTTCCTGGGAGCTAGATAGACCTGATTCAGCTCGATAGTCTTGGACCCGTTGCCTGTTCCAGTATAAAACACCACTGCATCATGGCTGGCTGGAATCAACTTGGGGAGGGATGCCGAAGAGGAGATCCCACAACTCGCGAGGACGCCGAACATGACCAACGAGGAAAGAGCAAAAAGCAAGCTTTCTAACAGGTGACGACTAGGTACTACGGGAGACCCTTTGACAGGGCCAGCTGGTTTAGTAGGTTCCGACATAGCGATAAGTCGCGGTATCGCGGCGCTGCACAGTGTTTGCTTGGTGCCCCGCCCAATAATCACAACCTTGTTCCGTGCACAAACGATATTGGTCGACTACGTAATGTTGCCAGTATTCGGAACCAGCCTGGACCGGACCATAGCCCCCCGCAGGGACCTCAACAGAGAAACTACTGCTCGCTCCTTCAGAGTATGACCACGTTACGCTAAAACCGAGCAATGCCGAGATATCTTCGGTCGGAACCTCAGATGTACCCCCACTGAAACCTGCACTCACCGTAACTGTTTGAGAACAGCCATAGCTAGCTGGAATTGATTCAGGCTGAACATAGTTACAGTCTTGCCAATCACCGGCGTATTGCCCCTGGTAAACATTTTCTATGTTACGGTACTCGTAAAAATAGTTCTCGTTCTGTGGCTCTAGCCCTGAAGCAGATGTCACACTGGGCTGCGGCTGAGCTACGGTAGATTCATTCGCCGTCAATCCCATCCCAGTCCCAACACTAACGAGTCCAAGACTCAGGGCTACGACTGCCCCCCCCTCGAACCATGTTCCGTACTTTCATTTTTCCCTCCTATGTTGTGGAGTTACCGTTCCTATGGTCGGCAACTACGTCTTACTGTAGCGCATCTCACCAACGGTAGCAACGAGTTTTAGGCAAATACTGTTGGTATGTCATCCGTCCGATGGACACGGGAGATGGACTTGTCGCAAGGTTACTCGCTCAGTCGGGCTTCAAGCCTGGCTAACCGGACTTCGATTGAGGCGAGGGTTTGGTTGGTTATACCGAGGACCTCTTCGAGTCGGGCGAGGAACGTGGGCATCTGGCGGTTCAGCTGGGCGGTGGCCTCGAGGGTGGCTTGGGTTTCACTCCCCTCCTCTCCCTTGGCGATGACGGTGTCGAGTAGGGCGACGGTGGCCCATATCGGGTGATCATCGGGCAAGCCTTGCATTTGG
>NZ_DAHXOI010000004.1:117915-174904 GCF_027364955.1 Ferrimicrobium sp. | reverse complement strand
CGCGAGGGTGAGTTCGGTGCGGCTCGCAGGGTGCCCACACAGCGAGGGTGAGGGAATATCGATGCCGGAGAGCACAACGATCTCGCCATAGCGGATCCAGCCGTTGTAACGGAACTCATAGGCCCCGCGGAGGATGAGCGCTTCAGCGAGGAGCCTCTTGGGAGAGGTTGTCTGGGGTATGTCGTAGTCTGAGATCGCGTCGTTGTGATAGGAGGCTTCTTTGCGCTCGATCTCATCCGGGGTGAGATTTGCTCGGATGATCACGGGGTCGGGGATCTCGGACATTCCTGGGATCGTCTCTGGGCGATCAAAACCGTAGAGGGTGATCGCGTCGGGTGGCGCGGGCGTGTTCGTGGCGGCACGGACGTAGACGCCGCAGGCGAGAGCGGCAGTCGCAAGTATGCAGAGCTTCGATCGGTTTGTGAGACGATGACTGGCGCGGGCGTCGATGAGTTTGTAGTATCCGTTGGTCATGTCATTGCTCTCATCTCGTAGTCGTTCGCGCTCAAGCTTCTCATCGGCACGGGTGTCGTCTGACTCGGGGATCTCGTCATAGAGTTTGGCACGTTCTCGGTGTATCGCGAACCACCTTTCATATTCCGCTCTGAGCTCGGCGACACTGACATAGGGGTCTTCCTTGACATCAAAGACGCTTCTTCTGTTCTCTCGGCGCTCCCTCCTTTGCCGTACTCTCTCCTCCTTTGCCTTCTTCCTCGTCTCTATCTCGATGAACTCAGGGTTGACTTCGGCGAGCCTGCCCGTGAAGGGACCTTTCACCTCCTGACTTTCTCCTGACTTTGAGCGGTGACAGGCCAGGGCGCGGGACTAGGGGCGCGGACGGGTACCTTGGGCTGGGGCGCGGGCGGCGGGTTTGTAGGAGGAGGTTGAGGAACGGACGGTGGCGCGGTGACCGGGATAGTGCTGGTCGAATCGAGGGTGCTCTGGTCCAGCGGGATTGCGGTAGGTTGATGGGTTGGTGAATAATCCTGTTGAGTCGAGTCGACGATGAACGGATTGCCAATGATTGACTCGGCTGCGGTAATGAACATGTCAAGAGTAGCAAGCGCTGTGGTCACCTTGACACCAAGGGGTACGAGGATAACAATGGATGACCAGGTGAACCCGCGGCTGCGTAGCCTTGCGATCTCGTCCACGTTGTCGAGTACCCACCGCATGGCCACGCCATACTCAGGAGAACTGCGTCGGATGAGTTCCCTTCGGTACAGGGTGCGGAGCGTATTGATATTCATCGCGACTCCGGTCACCTGTAGCTGTTTGCCTATCTCGGACCAGCGGACGCCCTGTGCATGCCACTGAGCAATCTCGTCGAAGTGAGAACGTATGAGTTGGATAGGCGTGGGGGTAACACTCATGCGTCCATCTCGCCAAGCACTTCCCATTGGGACGGGCCCAAATGGCCTGATTTCGACCGTGCAGGTGGCAAGCGGCGAATCTGACTGTGCTCAACAAATTTGCCCAACGCAGCCTCGACTCGACCCAGCCTGGCGAATCGACGACCGTTGGATCTTGCAGTTTCTGCGGTCGAGAATTTCCGTACCTGCTTGCGAACGATCCATCTCGTGGGCAGCTCTTCGTCGCTCACTGGTGCTTTGCACGGATACCGGTCCGGTGCGGCAACAATACCTCGATCAATCATATCGTTGTACTCCACAATGAAGAATTCGAGATGTTGGGCGTTGAGTATTTCAAGAGGGAGAGGAAGGCTTTCAATTGGCACGCGGGTGGCACGGGGCTGATGCTCGCCGCCCAATCGAACCCGCGGTTGCGTAGCCTTACGATCTCGTCCACGTTGTCGAGTACCCACCGCATGGCCACGATGCACCAAGGAGAGCAGCGTCTATTGAGCTCTGCATGGTAACGACTCACAAGTGTGTCCACGCTCTGACGCTTACAGTCAACTTCAAAACGAGTCGCAATCTCTAGCCATGTGTCGCCTCGTGCCAGGGACTCGCTGATTTCGTCGAAGTGATCTCGTACAAGCACATCTGCCTGCTTAGTGTTCATGCTTCCACCTTTCTGACCCTACCCATTGCATATAGGCCGGTTCTACACAAATCGTGAGGCTCCGTTGCGATTTGCCTTTACGAGGAGGAATTGTGCCTTGGACACGCATCTCATTTCATTCTGTTTCTAGATGCGACTTACATCCGATACGACCTGAGGCCCTTGCGAACGTGATGACCACCGGTGTCTTAACGAGTCCTCGGGCAGGGAAGGCAACGCATGCGAGCCGGCAATCGATTAATGCCGCTTGGCTCGGCATGTGTCAGGTTCTTCACCACCAGTTGTGTCTCTCATCCAGAGCGATAGTGAGAATACGCACGTATATCGGTGGGTGCATCTGCTGGAGTACGGGAACAAATCGTGGGCATATATCCCAAGTGGCCCTGGTGAGCAGGGGGAATGTGAAGGAGAACGAGATGGCAGGTTTCAGGAGTCGCAAGGGGGAATGGATAGAACTACCGAGTGATCCAGACGGTGACGGATGGTATCGCCTTTCAGAGAGCCTGAAATGCGAACTGTTTGGTTCTGGACCCCACAATGATCATGATCGGCTTCGGTTCAGGGTGCTGAACAAGGAGGACCAGGCACAGGTGAACTCGAGAGCGCGTGAACTCTTTGTGCGTGGCGCCGATGGCGAGTGCCCAAGTATCGCATTCTGCTGGAGAACCGCGCTGGACGAGAGCTACGCAGCCAAGGGCGTTGTGATGAAACTCAAGCGGCGCGAACGGGGTCTTAGCGATCCGATTTTGGTGCCCGCACCTGGGGTTAACGAAGTCTGTGCCTCATGCGGGCGACCGCTAGCAAATGTCAACACGAGGGTCTAGAGCGGAGGGATCGTGAGCAATCGTCTACCAAGGGGGTGGAAACCTGTAAGCGGAGGTGGTGTCGCCTGTCGGCATCGGGACTTGTCTGTCTGTCCCGAATGCCAAGATGCCCACGTTGTGCTGGTGAATGTCTACGAAGCGTTCTTTTGGGTTAGGGATGAAGAAGAACGAGCTGAACTGTTGGACCACCTGACCGCCATGGGGTTCACTCCCACCGCGCAGCAGCACAGGCAACGCTAGCCCTAGGTTGATGGGTCTCGTGTGCTCGGATTCGTCTCTCAGGCAGCCAGGGAGCCACGGAGAGTGGTGATTGGGTGGAATTGTGTCTCGCTTGCTGACGCGCCAGTACTGAGTGCCCGTGCTCTAGCGCCTACGACGCGGGCCGCGATCTGGCTTGGTTCCACTGCCTCGACCTTGATCCAGACCTCGGCTATCAGAGCTGTCGCCATCAACACCTAACGCTTCTGCATGGGCAATAAGGATGGGCAGTACTGCCAGGTCTTTAGCACGACCAGCAGCTCGTTTGCTACGGATTACGTCCGAGAGGTCGGCCACTTGGGTCGACATGCCACCGACTACGACAGCATGCGCGGATCGCATTAAGTCGTCATAGCCGGTGGTGCCGCTTGGCACGTAGCACAGATCAAAGTCTCCGAATTCACAGGTCAGATTGAGAATGTCGATGCTAGCGATCGACGATGCGCTATGAGCGAACGCCAGCTCGTAAGGGGCATCTGCGATGCGGATCTTCGCCTTGAGTTCCGTAAGGGCGCTGTCTAACCGGACAAAATTGTCAGAGGTTCTTGACGGTGTAAAGTCAATGTCCATAGTGGCAGGAATGGGTGCACTCTGAAGCTGTGCCGCAAATGCACCGATCACAACATACTCGACTCCGTGGCGATTCAACACCTCAATAATCGCAGCCCCGTTGAGCTCAGCTCGTGTCACGGCATCGATGCCTTGTTCGACTCCGTAGTCTTACCTGCTCCGCGGAACATCTCAACGTTACTCAAGTGACGCCGGTCAACTTGTGTTTTCTCGTCATCGCTCAAGCTTTCGTACCTCGCTTGGAGCACTTGATCATGATCATCAAGGGGTGCGAGCTGGATCCTCATCTCCAGTCCGGCCCCGGCAAGAATCCGAGAGATAGTTTCGAATTTCGGAGCTACGGAGCCAGCTTCAATGCGAGCAATGGTGCTCTGGGGAACACCAGACAACTCGGCAAGTTCACGTTGGGTGAGCTTAGCGGTCAACCTCGCGAGTGCGACAATTCCGCCCTCTGGTCTATACGGTCTCCTTTTGGTTCTCATACCCTAATGATAGCATTGCGGCCATCAACACTGATGTCTTGAGTCCGGACCAGGGGTTACGAGCTAACCCATGCTCCGAGCATCAATTGGGCATCCTCGTTGCTGCTTTGCGCCGCTGGCCAAACTATGCCTCTAACGGGTCACACTGACGGGCGATTCCGCACGAACAAGTCGGTCGCATATATCCCACTCGACCCTGGTGATCAGGGGGAATGTGAAGGAGATCGAGATGGACGACAAGATGGAGATGTTCGATTGCATCCTCAGCATGGCAATTGACCTGCAACATGAGGCAAGCAAGGCTTACAGCATGGCCTACTACAAATACCGCGCGGACCCGACTGAGGCGAATCGAGTCGAGGCGCGCAGGCTTGAGGCCGAGCACGAGGAGGCGAGGGCTTTTCATCGTTTCGCGTTGCTGGATAAGTTCATGCAGGAGGCACGAGAGCATGAGAATCGTTAGTCTGGTGCCTCACACCACGCGGCTCATGAACATGGGCAAGGTTGTGTTGAGCGTTCCACCAAGTGGCCTGGTCGCACGGGTTGAAGTGCTCGAAGAGAAGGCTGAGGTGCTCGATCTCGATGGCACGGTTGTGCCGGTGATGCGGACTCGCTTTGGACGGGTGACTGGGGTGCCCGATGCTGAACCGGGCACGTTCTACATCGTCTCGGGGCTGGTACTGGACTACGCGGGGGACCGTGGGGACCTGTTGGTACCTGCACGGTTGGTGCGCTCTGGAGGACGGGTCATTGGGTGCCAGGCGTTTGCGCGGGCATCGGTGTGCGTAGGTAGGGGTTAGGCGCGGTCATATTCGTGGTGCGGATCTCAGGGGCGCGTGGTGAGGGTCTGAGGTGGGTCAAGGGGGGAGTTGGCTTGGGGCGTTCGTGGTGACCACACCTTAAGCAGTCTGGGAAAGTGCTGGTCGGGTCTGGAATCCCGACATAGAGGGATTCTGGTTGCCGCTAGCGGGTACTATGAGACAATGGCGACCGATCAAACCAGCGCTAACACCAAGCGACCAACCACGCTGGATGACCTGCGTATCCACAGAGATAAGATCATGCGCATCGCAGCCGCACATGGCGCCTCGAACCTTCGTGTATTCGGGTCAGTAGCCAGGGGCACTGCTGGGAAAGAAAGTGACATCGACTTTCTTGTGGACTTCGACCGTGATCGAACCCTTGTTGACTATGTTGGCCTCTGGCGGGACTTAGAGGCGCTCCTGGGCGCATCTGTTGATGTCGTAAGCACCGGTGGCTTGACTGAGCGCGACAGTGACATTCTTCGAGACGCGCTTGTATTGTGACCCACCCCGCTGACCAACGGTCCGTTGAGAAGACCATCGACGACCTGTTGGATGCCTCTAGTGCTGCTGATGAGATCGTGAACCGTGGGATCGATGCATGGAATAGCGACCGACTCTTGCGTCTTGCTGGTGAGGCAGTTATCAATCGGATCGGCGATGCCGCCAATAAGCTTCCCGAAGAGGTGCGCAATGCGATACCGGAGGTGCCATGGGACGAGATCCGATCGAACCGGATTCTCGTAGCCCACATCTATCATCGCATCGATTACCAGATCATATGGGAGACGCTGGTGCACGATGTCCCGCCCTTGGCTCTGGCGTTAAACCAATGGCGCAAAAACATCTCCCGCCATCCTGGTGGCTTTAGACCATGACCTCCAAGTTGGTTCGTTGGGATGGTAGGGGCGCGGATCGGTAAGGGAGTTGCCATGGTGGAAATCTATACACCGGTTATGCTCGGACAGAGTTGGCACGTTGGGGAACTGTTACCGGTGACCACACCTTAAGCAGTCGGGGAAAGTGCTGGTCGTGGGCGAGGCATAAGAGGTAGTTGGATGGAGCGTTACCACCGGCGGGAGGATCACAATTGGATCTGGCGATCTTCGCGAAGCTGTGCCAGCGCTATCTCAAGAAACCGTCGGACAGCTGCCCGAAGTTGGCGCTCCTCCCAACTCGCCCTGTGTTCTGCCACGGCCACGTCGAATCCATCTCGTTTCTCGGCCAGTCCTTCTACCACCAGAAACTCGATCACATCTTCCAGGGCTGGTCTGAATCGACGACCGCCTACAGGGAAGTGAAAGTCACGTAGGGGACGCATGGGCGATATGCGACCTGCACTACGAGCCTGCTCGGTAAGTGTATCGAAATGTTCGCAATCTCCATTCACCTGCACATGCGCGCTAGGATAGTCGTTCTCCGGGTACCGCGTGTAATCCCAATGGACCAGCATCTTCTGGCGATCACTATCGAGATAGAGGCCATACTGCGACTTTGCAACGGCAAGGTGTGCCTGTTCAGGATCGAGCCCTAGTATGTAGGCGACCAGGAGGTGGCAAGCAGGAGGCGTCCTCCTGATTCCCAACGGGACGGGCTTCGCTGTCAAGTCCTTAGAGCTGATTCCGTAACCGACATGAACCGTCGTAGCTCGCCTGTTAGCATTTACCGATTTAAGCCGTATCCCGTCAGTGACCGTTCGGTTGAGAAGGTCAGTCACTTCAGCGGCAAATTCCCTTGCCTGACCTTCGAGGTCAACCAATGAAGGGGGAGATCGCGAACCAAGCTAGGCGGGCGTTTTCTGAGCTAAAGCGTCCTGATCGCGCTTGCGCCTTAAGTTCCTCGGCCGAAACTCCGGCAATTTCAAGGGCGCGCTGGACGGCAATCTCAATATCCTCATCAGTTGCGTATTCGACTACTACAGCTGCTTGGACTGGCGTCATTGACCTGTGCCTCCACTACCTAGTTGCGTTAGGACGACCCCCCGCCAACAAGTTGAATATATGCCTCGGGTATGACACTATCAGCGTAGCCGTTGGTCTGCAACTGCTATCGAGGCATGATCGTGGACCGGTCTGGTGACACTGGCATGGGGCGATGATGTTTGTATCTGGTTTCATGGGCTGGTATCTGGTGGGGGTGGAGTTGCGCGGCTGGATGGCGGTTCTGGGTGTCAGGGAGGGATCTCGCCGGTACTACAGGTGATCGACGAGTTTACTAAATCTCCCGATAGGGAGATTTCCACCAGGCATATCCCTACACCGATTCAGACCCTTGCAAAGCGGATGCACGCCACGAGCCACCTAGACGTGTTGATCAAGGAGGCTCAGCGCTTATGGGAATGCCAGATCGACCCACAGTCAACGATGCCGGTCTCGCACAGCGTCTATCTCAAACTGGCATCACTTGATCCAGAACCTATCGATGCTGAGGTCGTCTTCTTCGACGAAGCACAGGACGCCTCTGCACCAATGTTGCGCATCCTTGAGGCCCATGCTGGCCGTGGTGGACGACTGGTGCTCGTCGGCGACAAGTATCAACACATCTATGGATGGGCTGGGGCGATGAATGCGATCGACAAGCTGGCGACCAAGTATCCTAATGAGTCACTGGTGCTACCGCTTTGTCGATCATATCGGTTCGGCCAGGACATTGCCGACTCAGGGAATGTCTTCCTCAATGCGATGGGGGCTGGCTACTCCCTCATCGGCATGGGGCCTCCAGGGGAGGCTGTTGGCTATGCGGACACGACGACGGTCCTCTTCCGCTCAAACCTGCGGTTGATCATGGAGATCCTCTCCCTTGTAAAGGCTGATCCTGGGGTTAAATTCCATGTGGTAGGTGGCATCAAGGATATCGGTTACATGTTGAACGATCTGGCTGGCCTCTTCGAGGGCAGGCTCGCCAAGAGCGGAGAGTTGTGCGGCTTTGCTGACTGGGAGGAACTGACCGAGTTCAGCGAGACGCCGCTCGGGTCTGGATATCACCCACTTGTCAACCTTGTAGAGCGCATGGGCGGAGCGGTTGGCGGTGTATTGCGAGTACTCAACATGAATGAAAGCAACGCAAAGAAGGCTGAAGTAGTTCTTGCCACCGCGCACAAGGCAAAGGGTGCACAGTGGGGATCCGTTACGCTCTCTCGAGAGTTTCGCAACGTCTGGGAAGCCTCGGTTTCGACACACGGCGATGATGCTGCCTACGCACTCCCCGATTACGAGGAGATGGCGCTCCAGTACGTGGCTGCTACTCGTGCTGAGACTCTGTTAGCAGATTCTGGGCTCGTACCGTTCGTGAACGATCATCTCCGCCTGATGCGCTTTGGAGGCACACCAGAGGGCGCGCGGATCATGCCAAAGGCTCGGCGCCGGCCAACTCATGTGGGGCAACCACGAGACTCACTTACCACAGACGTGAGCGATTTGGCTAACGCAAAAACCAACAAGTATGTAGGTTCGTTGTTTGACGGCTAACCATTTAGTAATGAGGTATGGGTCTTTACCACTGAGCGAGCACAGAGGGCCGTGCGATGGTACGATGAGCCCCCCCGCTTGCCTCCCCACCGTGGGCACCTCGTTCAAATATCGGTTATCATTAGCGTTGTGACCGTAAGTAGTCCGTACCGTCGTTCTCGCTCTGCCGGCGACGGAACGATCACGAAACCCAAACCTGGCACCTACCGCGCAGAGCTTCGTTGGACAGACGCATCAGGGGCCAAACGCCGCTGGACGAAAACGACCCGTAGTCTCAGGGAAGCGAATAAAGCCCTGACTGAGTTCAAGCGTTTAAGAGACTCTGGTGATGAGCCAAGAGCCAAGAGCCAAGAGCCAAGACACTTGGGGGCCTCCTCGATGCATGGATAGAGTTCAAAGCCTCCGAAATGTCGGTCGGGACGATCGATCAATATCGGTACGCGCTTCGGCATATCAAAGGTGGGCTCGGCGGCGCTGAGCTGAGTAAGCTCCAGCCGCAGGCGATCGACGAGTTCCTTCGCTCGAAGCTCGGCGAACTCTCCCCACGATATGTGAAGTACTCCGAACGGTGCTCAGCATGAGCCTGGATCAGGCAGTGCGGTGGCAGCTCCTTGCATCCAACCCTGCAAAGCTACCGGCATCCATCAAACAATCACAGGTCAGAGGGCGATCGCTTACCCCAGATCAAGCTAAGGCACTTCTACGCGCGACCCAAGGTGATCGGCTCCGTGGGTTATGGGTATTGATGCTGGCCACTGGACTCCGACGCGGCGAGGCCATCGCACTTGAATGGCGCGACCATGACACCCAGGCGCATACCTTGCGAATCGAGCGCAACCGCAAGAAGTCCGGATCCGCTGTTATCGTTGGAGATCTCAAGACCGAGCGTTCTCGGCGTACGCTCCCACTCTCAGAGTTCGTTGTCCAAGAGCTGGAGGCACACCGTCTCACCCAACTCGCAGAACGCGAACACCTCGCCAGTCTCGGAGTGCAATGGAGGGAACCGGCGGCGATGTTCACGACCGCTTGGGGGCAGTGGCTTGATCCTGACAACATTTCCAAGGCATTCAAGCGATTGGCCGAAAAGGCTGGCCTAGGCGCTTGGCACCTCCACGAACTGAGGCATTCGGCAGCATCACTTCTCTTAGCCCAAGGCGTCGGTCTTGAGGAGGTCAGTGAACTCGTCGGCCATGCGTCGATCCGTGTCACAGCAGACGTGTACGGCCACCTCCAGCCCGAACGGTTAAGAGCAGCCACCGAGGCACTGGGTGGCTACCTTTCGGGGCTTGATGATGAGTGAAGCCACTTTTGAAGCCACTCAAAGAGCACGGTCAATAGAATGAGTACCAACTTTATAGGCCATGAACTGGACTTTTATGGTCGGGCTGGGGAGATTTGAACTCCCGACCTCTTGACCCCCAGTCAAGCGCGCTAACCAAGCTGCGCCACAGCCCGTGCGCCCATTCTATCGAACGCACCTCGCCAGAAGGTCATCAAACGCAATCCTTCCCAAGTTCGATCAAGATCAGAGCTACTCACGCACCCCAAAACGTCGCTTTGGTCCCTGATCAGCATCCTCTGTTGCTGCCAGAATACCAGACAGTCGATTCGAGATCTCCATGGTCGCCTCTTCCTGCTGTTCAGTGGCGCTGTTGATGCGAAGAAGCATCTCGCGCACTTGGCGATTCGCGGTAAGGATATCCTCTAAGGCAATCGCAGCCGCTTCCGCGTTGGTTGCGCCACGCAAGGCTTCTTGAAAACTCTCCTCGAAACCTTCACCGACCTCGATTGTTCCAGAACGCACCTCGGCCACTCGATTAGTAATTTCGGACGCGGCACCTCGTGCTCGACTCGCCAACTGGCGAACCTCATCGGCGACTACCCCGAATCCGCGACCGGCCGTACCAGCGCGGGCAGCTTCAATTGCCGCATTCAAGGCGAGGAGATTTGTCTGATCTGCAATGCTTTGGATGGTAGCCACCATGGCGTCGATCAACTTTGTCTTCTCAGAGAGGCGTGCTAACGTGGCGGAGGTCTCGGTCATGCGCCGCGAGATCTCATCGATTGCCCCTTTTGCCGCAAAAAAGACATCCCGACTTTCAGCGGCTCTCCCATTCACCGAATCTGCGGCTTCTTTCACGACACGGGTGTTTGCAGCGACCTCACCAGCGGTCACCGAGAGTTCCTCGACCGCAGCAGCAATCTGGCTCACTGCTTCTGTGACTACCGAGGATCGGTGTTGATCCGACTCACGCCGCCGTTGATCGTCACGAGTATGAGTGGTTACTTCGCGCCACTGCACGAGAAAATACTCTTCCGATCCGCTCTCAGTGTTGCGCACTAGGCGGATCGTGGCCACGAACTGTCGTCCCTCAACGTTGTAATCGAGCTCCGCAAGATCGAGCGTCTGTGTAGTGCGCAAACGCTGCAGTTCCCGACGAGCACGATCAGGATCTTGAAAGAGTTGATGCAGTTCCCCAGCTCCGCCAACAGAGCTCAGTCGCAGCTGTCGCTCGGCATACGGGGTGACATACGTGATGTGTGCATCGCCATCAGGAGTCGCGAGCGCAACGAGCACCTCAAGATGGTCAAGCACCTCCCTTCCTGGTACACCTGAACGCCGTAGGCCAGCAAAAGCTCTTCCCATGTGAGCTTCATCGGCACAATTACGATGAGCTTGACCCAGACCGACTATCCGTTGTTAGGCGAAACAGGCTAACGGGCCGCCGTGATAGGAAATCATCGCCCCGAATGCGGCGACCACATCTACCGGCCCTCCAGGTGGTGTCCCCGTCAGCTCAGCCATGGCCCGGTAGAGATTACCGACGATGCGCTCAGGGTCATGCCAGCCAGCAAACTCACCCAAGTCGACACTCTTGGCGGCCTCCAACGGCTCCACACCAGCCTCAATGGCTTGACGCGCCACTTGTTCGACAAATCTGAGGTAACGTTCGATATCCCTAAACACATCTATCCCACATGGTTCCCCATGCCCAGGGATGACCGTTTGGACATCGAAGGAGCGCAAGGCTTCAAGGGAGCAAAGCCAACCCTGGACCGAACCCATCAGGGCAAAAGGAGTGCCGCCGTTGAAGGCGAGATCGCCAGCGAACAAGACACGGTCATCCGGGAAATAGACGACACAGTCACCGAGCGTATGTGCTGGATGTCCAAGGTGTCGAAGTTCGACCCGGTGTCCGCCCATCTGCAGTACTATTTCCGAAGAAAACGTAAGATCGGGAAGCCGAAGCTCGATGTCTCCCCAATCTACTGGCGTAAACAATCCCGGTGGAGGAACGGCAAAACCATTGGACATCTCCTCGGGGACCGTCGTGTGGCTCACCAAAAAACTTGGATCGATCGTGGCATTTCCGTTCGTGTGATCACCATGGTGATGAGTGGCCACCATCCCAGTGCGGTCGCCAACCCCAAGACGACGAGCTTCACCAAGGAGCGCCTGCGTGCGTGCCACCGTCGCTGTAGAATCGATGAAGTAAGAAAGCTTGTGATCGGGGATGATTCCGGCATTATTGAGGTACCAAGATCCATCACGTTGGATGTAGGCAAAAATCCCATCGCCAACCTCAAGTGTCTGGGTGTCATATGCGTGAATCATCGAGGCGCCTACGAGACGAGATCCCTGATCGCCGCCAACGCACAGCTGCGCAGCCCATCGCTACACTCCAACCCGTCGGCCAACCAACTAAAGCACATGGTGAAGCCAAAGAATCAGCTGAATGAGACGATATGTCAAGTACAACACCGTAGCAACAATCAAGAGCTTGAAGTGCCAAGGCTTCTTTTTGGGCGCCGCGATAACGGTACCACAACCCGGGCAGTGTCCCTCGCGGTCGATCTCCTCTGAGTCTTGAAATCGCTCACAATTCTCGCACCACGGCATACTCCGAGTCTATCAGCTGCCGCCGACCAACCCCTAGACCGGAGGTACGCCGTGCCTTCGACCGGAGAAGAACCGATCCCGTCGACTGGCTCGTTCGAATCGTGCGATAAGTTCTTGCCGCAAGAAACGCCCTTCGATAATCGCATCGATTACCAGGTCACTCGCCAATCGAAGAAGGTCAACATCCTTCTCATACTCCTCGCGCTTGACGCGTATGAACTCAGCGCGCTCTTCAGAATCCTCGATGCTAGCAATCTTGTTATAGTAGACAGCGTTTACGGCAGGCTCCGGCCCCATCACGGCGATGGCGGCTGATGGCAATGCAATCGTGGCCTCAGGAGAGAAGCCTGGACCGCACATCGCGTAGAGTCCAGCCCCGTAGGCTTTGCGCACGATCACCGAGATCTTGGGCACCGTCGCCTCGGCCACCGCAGTGATCATCTTGGCACCATGGCGGATAATTCCCTGACGCTCCACCTGGGATCCGATCATGAACCCTGGAACATCCGCCAAAAAAAGCAAGGGGATGTTGAAGGCGTCACAGTTCCAGATAAAACGAGCTGCCTTGTCGGCTGAGTCTCCAAAGAGGACTCCTCCTTTCGACATCGGGTTGTTCGCCACAATCCCAATCGCCGCACCGTTAAGACGGGCAAATCCAACCACAATTTCAGTCGCAAACAAGGGCTTTATTTCGAAGAAACTCCCTGCATCGACAAGGGAGTTGATCACCACATGCATGTCGTAACCCTGCTGGGCCTGAGACGGGATCATCGCATCATCAAACTCGGAGACCGGATCAATGGCCTCCTCGAGTGGTGGATCCTCCTCATAACTCGTTGGGAGATAGGAAAGATAGGCACGAGCCGCTATGAGTGCACTCTCGTCGTCAGCTACGAGGTTGTCACCACACCCCGAGACCGAAGCATGCATCCGTGCTCCGCCCATCTCTTCAAGGGTCACCCTTTCTCCGATCACGACCTCCGCCATTCGCGGTGAGCCAAGATACATCGAGGCGTTCTTTTCGACCATAAAGACTACATCGCAGAAGGCAGGGATGTAGGCGCCACCCGCAGCAGAAGGGCCGAAAAGACAACAGATCTGGGGCACCCTGCCAGAGAGTCGTACCTGGTTGGCAAAGATGCGTCCTGCACCGCGACGACCAGGGAAGAGGTCGACTTGATCGGTAATTCGCGCACCCGCAGAGTCCACGAGATAGAAGATCGGCAACATCTCGGCATAGGCCAACTCGGTGATCCGGATGATCTTTTCGACAGTGCGAGCACCCCAAGAGCCAGCCTTAACCGTCTGATCATTGGCCATGATCGCCACCGGCCGACCATCGACCGTACCAGTGCCGGTGATCACACCGTCAGCTGGCAGCCCAGGATCTCGCTCGTTAGCAAAAAGGCCATCCTCTCGAAACGAACCCTGATCGACGAGCAACGAGATGCGCTCCCGGGCATGCAATTTTTCTGCCTTTTGCAACTTCTCCTCGACCAAGCGCGGCCAGCCATACTTGATCTGTTCCGCCCGCTCCGTTATGCGTTCACTCATGTTGCTCCCATTTGTATGACCAATCCGAGACCTAGGCTAATCCCTGCGTCGAACCCGCAGCTTGATCGGGGTCGAGCCCAGGTTGTATCGATCACGAATTCGATTCTCTAAGAACTTCAGGTACGAAGCCGTCAGTGGTTTGCTCGCAAACAACGTAAACGTTGGTGGCTCCGTCGCCCCTTGCACAATGTAGAGTATTCGACCCTCCCGCGGTGGATTCGCTCCTTGAAGCGAGCGCAAAAATCGATTGAGCTCACCGGTAGGAACCCGCGATCGATAGGCAGTCTGGGCCTCAAAGATCTTCGGAAGCAGCCGGTGCACTCCCTTGCCGCTCTGTGCAGAGATCCGCATCGGCTCCACCCCAGTCAGGAAGGAAAGCCGGTCGCTCACCTGCGCATTGACCATCAGTCGTGCGTCATGGTCGAGCAAATCCCACTTGTTGAGCACAAGCACGATCGGCGAACCCGAGAGATCGATACGCTCCGCAAGACGTTGATCCCAGCCGGTGACGCCTGTCGTGGCGTCCACCACCAAGATAGCGACGTTACAACTATCGATGGCGCGGAGGGTGCGGACCATCGAATAGTACTCCGTTGCCTCGGCATATCGTGATCGTCTGCGCAGTCCAGCGGTATCAAAAAACCGTACTGGTCCCATCTCTGTCTCAATCACCGTGTCGATGGTGTCGACTGTGGTTCCCGGTCGATCGTAGACCACCGCGCGTTCTTGTCCCACCACACGGTTAAACAACGTTGATTTACCAGCATTGGGTCGACCGACGATCGCCACCGTCAGTTCGAGTGCCTCCAGTCGCACTGCATCAGTGAGTGGCAACTCCTCTTGCTCCTCGACCTCATTGAGATCATCCAAGAGCGGCAACTCACCAGGATCGTTACTAGCAAATCCACCAGTGCGCTCACCGAGTAAATCAAGAAGATCGCCCGTGTTCCGCCCATGCATAGCGGAAATCGCCAGCGGATCCCCGAACCCTAGCTGTAAAAACTCATAGATCTGCGGTTGATAATGATCATGGTCGACCTTGTTCGCGACAAGAATGGTCGAGCCTGGACGCCGGTGCAGCATCTTGGCAACATCGAGATCCTCCTCGGTGACGCCGGTGCGGACATCGACTAGGAAGAGTACGATGTCGGACTCTCGCACCGCTCGTTCCGCCATCTGCGATACCTTCTGGTCGAGATCATCGCCCTTGCCAAGCCAGCCGCCGGTATCCATAAACTCAAAGGTTCGCCCTCGCCAGTTGGTTTCACCAACCTTCAAGTCGCGCGTGACCTTGGCGCGCTCCTCGACGACCGCTACTCGTCTTCCCACCATACGGTTAAACAGAGACGACTTTCCAACGTTTGGACGCCCCACAATCGCTACCTTGGTGACCTCAGCCACGGGAACCTCCAATCAAAGGAAAGGCCAGTCCCTCAAGCGCCGCCGCCAACGAAGCACCGTCCGTTGGTACCACCTCAACCTCGCGGGGCAGCTCACGTGCATCGAGGCCATCAATAAATCTTCCCTCGCTGAGACAGATATCCGGTAACAGTAGTCGATCAACATCCACATCCGCGATAGCTTGAGCGACATCTTCCCCACTCATAAGCCCAGTCACCGCGATATTGCCTCCAAAGAATTCGTTGCGCACCTCTATGACTTCGACTGGCGGGTGTCCGCCATCAGAGAGTATCCGTTCGAGCGCGAGTTTTCCATACACCGAGGTGATGATCGCCATCGACAGCGAACCCTTTGTACGACGCTCCCCAAAACCCTTCGAGCGAAAGCGCACCGACCGATAGCCGAGGGCTGGAGCTCCATCGATCGAGGCAAAAAACCCCGAATGACTCACCGCCTTGGATCGTTCGCGAAGAAGGAATTCGCGTTCAAAGGCTCTGGTGACCCCGACACCATTCTCCAGTTGTTCGAAGTTCTCATACGTTGACGGAATCGGAAACTCCACTTCACCCAAGAGATAGAACTCATCGGAACAGTAAAACAGTGTCTTACCAAGCATCTCCCGGGCTACGGCTGCGTACTCCTCAACGGTCGCAATGGCTTCTTGCGCCTCTGTCTTGGTCATCGGACGCATTCTTGGTTCCTTGGTATACTTCGAAACCCCGAGCGGCACGACACCGACCGAGGCCAATTTGGGGAACTGCAACAAAATATCGGTCAACGTAGCACGCAGATGGTCCCCATCGTTAATGTCCGGTGCAAGAACAATCTGCCCATGGACAGCGACACCTGCATCGAGAAGATGCTCCAACCATCGAAGCGAGGTTGCCCCACGCCGGTTGCGCAACATCTCCGCCCGCAACAAGGGGTCGGTGGTATGGATGGAGACATACAGGGGGCTTAATCGCTCGGTAATCACCCGTTCAAAATCAGCCTCGGTAAACCGAGTTAGTGTCGTAAAGTTGCCATAGAGGAAGGACAGTCGATAGTCATCGTCTTTGACATAGAGCGTGCGCCGGAGGCCCTTTGGGAGTTGGTAGATGAAACAAAATTCACAGTGATTGTCGCAAGTTCGGACCTTATCGAACAGAGCATCTGAGATCTCCATACCAACTAACGTGCCCGCCGGCTTGTCGATCGGAAGCTCTAGCTCAAGACCGGAACGCTCGATGGTGACGATGGGATCCGGACCATCGACAAGCTGCTGATAGTCGATGATGTCCCTCGGAGGGACGCCATTGACCGCGACGAGGGCGTCGCCAGCGACGACCCCTCCTCGCTCCGCGGGGGAGCCTGGGGAAACACGGAGAATCGAGGGGTGAGGCATACAGGACCAGCCTAAAGGGTGCGAGCAGGTTTCAACGGCAATCCCTGGTGTTTCGATTCCGCCTAGACTGAGGAGAGTGACGGTAGAAAAGGTCATTTTGGCATCTCCGCGTGGATTCTGCGCAGGCGTCGAGAAGGCGATCAACGCCCTGGCTTGGATGGTGCGCATCTTCCCTCCTCCCATCTACTGTTATCACGAGATTGTTCACAACAAGCTGGTGGTCGAGACCTTCACGAGAGTCGGCGTCATCTTCGTCCAAGACATCGCCGAAGTCCCCAAAGGTTCGCCGATCATGCTTAGCGCGCATGGATCAGCCCCGGAGGTCATTGAGGAAGCCCGCAGGCAGGATGGGACCGTGATCGACGCAGTCTGCCCGCTGGTGACCAAGGTCCACCACGAGATTCGCACACGTGCCCAGAAAGGTTATCGCATCGTCTACATCGGCCATCGCGGTCATGAAGAGGCGATTGGTGCGATCGCTGAGGCACCCGGATCGGTTGACTTCGTTGAAACAAGGGCCGACGTCGACGCACTCGCCAGAGATGATCGCCCAATCGCCCTATTGGCACAAACCACCCTTGCAGTTCCGGAGTGGAGCGCACTGGCCGATCGAGCAAAGGAGCATCTCGGCGAGGTGTGGATGCCAGGTCGCTCAGATCTGTGCTATGCGACCACCAACCGACAAGCCGCCGTCAGCGCCATTGCTCCTCGCGTCGATACCCTCATCGTGATCGGCTCCGAGAACTCATCAAACACACGTGCACTTGAGCGAGTCGCCTGGAGTCATGGCGTCGCCAACGTGCTGCGGATCAACTCAGAGAGGGAACTACCTGACGATCTGACTGGGATCGTTGGCATCACCGCCGGTGCCTCGGCTGCTGAAGACGTCGTCACGCGCGTCGTCGAACGGCTTGCACCAGTCGAGGGCTGCGAGATCGTTACCTCGACCATCGAAGAGGAGTTCTTCCCAGCTCCACCCGAGTTGCGAGAGTTACTTAGCGGGCTCACCGCGGCAGCGGCGCTCCTTCTTGACAAAGACCTCCCGCTTGAGGTTGGACAGCACGACTCCGCCCGCGATGCGCTTCAGGACCTTACCAACGAGCCCGTTTGGTCGCCCGAACGATCACTGACGTAGGTCGTGGAGTCCGCGCAACCGACACGACGACTACTAACGTGACGGACTGCTAACGTGACGGACTGTATCGAGACCTCTCAGGCGGCCAACCCTCAGCGGCCAACCGGTCCCTTGTTCGATCAGAGCAAGCGCCGAATGACCCATCCGCAAAAAACCCGCACGCGATGATGCCACCTGCTCGCTACTCTCTCTATCCGCCCTCTAGAGCGTCGAACGCAGCCGGACCCGCTCATGCTCAGCCTGCGTGCGCAGTCGATTCAACTCCGACTGCAACTGTTCGGTCAGTCTGGTAATCTCCGAGCGGCGCACCCGTGCAGCGGAGACGTTGCCCGAACGCACTGACAGAGGCATCAAGGAGGCACCCACTTCGATCGCAATGGGTGCAGGATAGATGAGCCTGGCACCCACCGGCATCGCCTGTTCAGAACCGGAAATACCAACAGGGACAATGGGCACCATAGCCTTGAGTGCCAGATAGGATGCCCCCTCTTCAAGGTTCTCCACCTTGGCACCTCTGCGGCGTGTACCCTCCGGAAAGACCACGAGGCTCGATCCTGAGAGCAGCGCTGCCTGGGCAATCTCCACCGCATCTCGGTCGGTACCGTCGCGGTCGACGGGAAAGCCGCCAAGGAGCCGCAAAAGTTTTGCAAAGATCGGATTAACAAAGACGCCCGATTTAGCCATGTACGTCATCGGATCACGGGTGATAGAGCCGACCAAAAGCGTATCGATATTCGAACGATGTGTGGGTGCCAGGATATAGGGAGGTTGTGGCATGGGAGTCTCATAATGTACCGTCACCAACCAGAAATGGCGATTCCAGCCCTCCACAGTTCGCTGTGCCCCCTGATAGAAGCGTCGCTCGAAGGCAGATGGTGCGATGTAGCGCGTTCGATCCATCAGCTTGGGGCCTCAACGGAGGCGCGCTCTGACTGGAGAGCCACGAGACGAGCCATGCGATCGACCAGGACTTCGACTGGTTCATCCGAGTTGTCAACAAGAAATGCGTCACGAGCCATCCTCAACGGCGCATCACGACGTACCGAGTCCTTGCGATCGCGATCGATCAACTCCAACCCCTCCTCCGGCCGCCGCTCGATGCGAATCTGTTGGCGCGCGACAAGATAGAACTTGCAGATCGCCTGGGGCCATACCACCGATCCGATATCACGACCCTCCACGACACACGAGCCAACGCTGCTGATCTGCGCCCGTTCCAGCTCCAAGATACGCCGTCGTACCGTAGAGTCCGCCGCGACCAGCGAAAGGATCTGCTGGACCATCGGTAGACGCAGCTCCTCGCCAAGATAACCGCCATCAAGCAGAGCGCGATCCCCTTTGACGGTGATCCGGTGATGATCAAACCAATCCTCCACAAAACCGGGCTCCAACCGATCTTCGCCGAGGACAGGCGCCAGGCCCCAGGCGGCAACTCGAAAAAAGAGACCTGTCGACAACATCGGCACAGCAAGACGTTCTGCGAGCCGCGAAGCGATAGTCGACTTTCCTGAACCCCCTGGTCCATCGATGGCAACAATTGTCACGGTCACTACGACCAGACTTTCTGAATACGTCGGCCAGAACCCACTTCTACCTTTCGCCTACCAGCTGCTAGAATAGCAGGCAGAGAGCTGGTCGGGCACCTCTTCGGGAAGGATGAAGCGCAGGTCCACGCTGGTTGTGTGAGCAAACCTAGTACAGATGAACGGAAAGCAAAAGATCCAAGAAAGGTGATCAATGGCGGAATCTCGATATGTAAAGGATAGAGGGTTGAGTGCTCGCATGGCATTCACGATCTTTCTTCTTGGGCTCGTCTACGTTCTCTTCTTTGGGCTCTTGATCGCAGTTGGCGTTGGCGCCATCACGGTCGTGATCATCGCCGTCGCCCTGCTCGTGGCACAGCTCTACTTCTCTGACCGCATTGCACTCTTTGGGATGCATGGTCACATCGTCACCCAGGAACAGGCACCCGAGCTCTACCAGATCGTTGCCCAGCTCACCACTCTGGCCGACATGCCGATGCCAAAGATCGCCATCTCCGAACTCGACGTCCCCAATGCCTTCGCAACCGGACGGAGCCCTAAGAACGCAGTGGTATGTGTCACCCGTGGCCTGATGCGTCGACTACCCCCACAAGAGCTCGAGGCCGTCTTGTCGCATGAACTCAGCCACATTGCGCATCGGGACGTTGTGGTGATGACGATCGCCTCCTTTCTCGGCGTCCTCGCAGGGCTGCTGACCCGATTGATGTTCTACTCTGAGATCTTTGGTGGCATGATGGGAGGAGGCTACGGTGGCGGACGTGGCCGTGGAGGAGGTCGTGGCAACGGCGGGGGAAATATAATCGCCATCGAGATGACGATCATGCTGATCTCGGCAGTCGTGTATGCCATCAGTTTTTTCCTCATCAGAGCTCTGTCTCGCTATCGCGAATTAGCCGCTGACCGCGCTGGAGCTATATTGATTGGGCGCCCAGCAGCCTTGAAGTCAGCGCTTCTACGCATCTCTGGAACAATGGGGCAAATCCCTACCAGAGACCTGCGCACCGCCCAGGCCTTTAACGCCTTCTTCTTCACCCCAGCCATCAACCCCCGCAATCCCTCACTCGCCTCTGGGCTCTTTGCCACCCACCCCAGTATCGAAAAGCGCATCGCACAGCTCGACGAACTCGATCGGGAACTCGGGAAGGCAGAATAGCGTGGGCTTCTTTGATACTATTTTGGGTAAATCCAAGCAGGTCAATGCAAACCTTGACTCGATCTTTGCCTTGTCAAGTGCTGCCATCACGCTCCAAGTTTCAGCGAACCTTGTGCCCACCATGCAGGCAGCAGTGGTCTTTAAGCCAGCCTCTGGGGCCGCGTTCGCCAACACCGAGTCTGAGTTCCAGGGCGTTCTTAAAGAGATGACCGACGTGAAGATCTCGCTGTCGACCGATTCCTATGGATACCGTTGGGTCGTGATCGACGGTCAAGACCTAGAGACCGTCGTAACCGCCTCTCATGCAGTGAACCGCAGTCTTGAGGACCACGGCTTCTCACCGCAGCTCCTCTGTTCGCTCTACCCCTTCCAGGACACGAAGGATCAGAGCATGGTCTACTGGGTTTATCTCTATAAACGAGGTACGTTTTATCCCTTCGTACCCCTCGCTCACGAACGTCGCGACAACGAAAGAGAGCTCTCCCTAAAGGCGATTGTCGGCACCGATCTCCCAGTGGAGACCGACGTACAGCGGTGGTTTCCTCTTTGGGATATACCGATTCACCCCTAGCATCACATCAAGCCAACACCAAAGTTATCGCTCACCCGGGACCACCGTCACTTTGAATCGGTGGCACATCATCAGCGCATCTCGGGACTATTCACTCAAGATGCCGCCTCGGCCTACCGCATCACTGTACAGCCAACAACGATACTACGTCCCCAGCGAGCCCTTGCACAAGGATCGCTTCGAATTAACAACAGTGACGAATTTCCTTGGAGGACCCCTCACCGCCGGTCCACTTTATTGCAGACTCACAACTTGCATTCAGGCCCCTGGCTTCCCACTGCTTGAACTATCGAGTAAATGGTGATGTAGAAATGCCGATGTTGCTGCAGCAAAGACACCACTCCTTGAGCAACAGAATCGAAAACACAACATGCTCTGGTACCAGCCAGGCACGACCGACATGTGCAGACTATGCAGACAATCCACCAGACAGATTGAAAACGCTACGCTTGTCCACCAGTCTAACGAGTTCTTCTAGTGGCACTGGTTTAGAATAAAGATAGCCTTGCATGTACTCGCAGCCGAGCTCAGCCAACCGTCGGGCTTGCTCGATGTTCTCAACGCCCTCCGCAATAATATCCATATTGAGCCCCTTGGCAATAGCGATGATAGCCATCACCAGGGTATCTGATACCGATACCGTGCCACCAAGAGCTTCAACGAACGACCGGTCAATTTTTAGCAAATCAACGGGTAACGTCCGCAAGTACGCAAGTGAAGAGTATTCAGTCCCGAAATCATCAAGGGCCACACGCACCCCTCGACTTCGCAACTTCTGCAGTTGTCCATCAGCAATAGTCAGATCACTCATGAGCGACGATTCGGTGATTTCGACACAAACTGCCTCACCGTCGAGGCACGACTCCCTCAAAGCAGCGACCAGCAAGATATCGATCCTGTCTCTTCGAAACTGTTCAACCGAGAGGTTGACGTTCAGACGTACATGTGCAAGAGCTGGGCGAGATGCTCTGATAGTGACGAGGTCTTTGACCGCATTGAAAAGAACCCATCTACCAATATCAAGGATCGCACCGGTCTGTTCAGCGAGCTTGATGAACTGGTCCGGGGCCAGAACCCCGTGCTTCGGGTGACGCCATCTCACAAGGGCTTCAACAGCCACAATAGTCTGTGAGCTCATCTCGACAATGGGATGATATACCAGGAAGAGTTCTCCTTGGCGAACCGCGTTATGCAGATCAACTTCGAGATCGGCATGGGCCTCTACCGATTTACGAATACTATCAGTGAACACTGCAATGGAGCTGGGACTGCTGGCCTTTGCTTCATACATTGCAAGATCTGCATTCTCTATGAGTGTCTGGACATCCAATGTTGAATCAATGGTAGCGATCTCTATCCCTACGGCAGCCGAGATACGATAGACCGACTGATGGACATTGATCGTCCTCCCAAGTGCTTCGGTGATGCTAGCAGCTATCGTCATCGCATCTGCTGCATCAGCAATATCTTTTTCAATGACAACAAACTCATCGCCGCCCATTCTGAACACCGCACCCGATGGGCTGCTGGAGGCTTCTAGACGCTGCGCCACTTCTCGTAATACTGCATCACCACCGCTGTGACCCAGAGTATCATTAAGCATCTTGAAGCGATCGAGATCAATGAAGAATATAGCAATTTTAATACCAGGGTGGTGACAACTAGCCTCATCAACAAGAACACTGATATATTCGTCGAGGTACTTTCTATTCCCGAGCCCGGTTAAATAGTCATGAGTAGATTGATAGTGGAGGCGCCGCTGGGCATCATCTGACTTTCCTAGCGCGGAAGACAATCTGAAGAGCGCAAGGAGTGCTACCACGAAAGCCAATCCACCAAGTATGTCACGGTTGAAAGTAGTCTCGTTAGGCGCAATCAAGAGAATTGGCATCGCGAGAAAGCTTACACCAATTATGACTAGTCTTGGAATCAGACGAGGATTGCGGCTTACAAATGATGGTTCTGTGAGTGTATGCACAGTAGGATCGACTGTCATTAGGATGAATGTTAATAATGAAACCGAATACGGTAGGTTCATCAATCCAAAGGAGAGGTTGATCCGATGAACCTCGTCTAGCAAATAAAGCGCGTCACCAATGAACATCGAACACATCGTAAGTAATAATAAGACATCCGTTGTCGTCAGCCGCCTCTGTAGAAGCAACTCAATTCGCACCGTCAAGGATACTAACACAGCCGACAGGGTGGGATATATTGCGAGGACAATAATTACCCGAAGTGAAATATTCTGATCAGCCAATGGACTAATAACAAAGGCCCAGGCGATTCCGAATATTAGCACTCCGGTCATGAGGGTTTCGATGATAGCGCCATTCCGATTTGCTTTAGGTCCCTCTTGTATTTTAAGAATCCCGCTCAACACGATCACTAGGAGCACATATCCTGAGAGAGAGACCACGCTGGGCAACCAAGGCCGATTCGGTGTGAGGTTACCGAAGGAGTGCAAGAGTGCTCTCAACGCGGATCCGATCATGAACAAGACGAGCGATGATGCTATGAGCACCCAGACCCATACTTGGTTTGGTCGGTAGCGCAGTACATACTGGACGATACTGGCTAGCGTAACGACCCCTAAGAGCGCGTAGGCAAGTGTCGTTTCAATGCGGAGGAATTGGAGAGCTTCGATCAGTACCCATAGGGTAATGAAACCCAGTGCAGCGGGCCGCTTCAGGAGATTACGGGTCTCGTCAGAAGCCAGCGACTGGCGGTACTTGCGGGAGATCCATTGCGGACGCTTTGCCGGAGGGTCTTCGCCAGGAGCTCGATGCTGTTTTGCAATGGGGCACATAAGTATTCCATCGGCAGGCTACGTCGGGCGCTTAAGGAATCCTCCAGGGTACTTGCACTGCAGATGCCCTCCCAAAGCACGTGGTGAAAAGGACCCCGTCGTTCTGCACCTGCTATTGCACATGTGCTGTTCCAGCCCCCATCAGTACATCAACCTCCACCCGCCCGGCGAGTCCCTACCCACAATGGACCTGACCCACAGAGTTTGGGCACGCTACAGTGCTGTGATCCATCCATTGAGTTCACCGCTTGCCGATGATCTATGCCAACTGGACAACGAGGCCGCCGCCCAACCTACCCTATTCACGATCGACACCGCTTCCAACAACCAATCATTTCGTCAGGCCTGCCACAAACTTTTCCCGTTTAACGGGAACGCTAATCAATTGCTGCAAATCCGTAGGTAGGGAGGCGCGCCCTGGGGGTGAACGCATGAACCAACCACTAGGGTTAACACATGGTGTTAGCGCAAGATGAGGACCATGGCAACAAACACGTCGATCTGGCCCCCTCGATTTACCGACAGCGACTAGTAATAGAAGGTCGCAGAGAGCTACCAATCGGCGACAAGGATATCCAGGAGTATCTTTCGCAACTCTCGGACGTGTGTGGGATGACCCTTCTCATCGACCCCGTAACTCATAGATCTGACCGTTTTGGCTGGGCTGGCTGGGTACATTGGGAAACCTCTGGCGCTCATTTCTATGCATGGGAGAGTCCGCTGGTGTTCTTTAGCGTGGACATTTATACCTGCCTAGCATTTGAACCGAGTACGGCAGTCAGCTTTACAAAGTCCTACTTTGACGCTACCCATATTACATCGAAAGCATTCTAAAACAACCATGCAGGAATACATCTATCTGAATCCAATCACCGAACTATGAGTGCATATCTCACCTTTTCTGACAAGACATACGATGGGTTATGAACGCGCTTTTAGCGGTGGACGGTAGGAAGATCCAAACACCACTACGGAATCATGAATGATTACACCTACCCCCTTCAGCGTCAACCTGTACACTGCTAATGATCCACGTGCCAAGCCCGCCTTGGAGCTCGAGGGATTAGTATTTCTTCGCGAATTTGGCAATACTCCCAAGGAGCTCGATGAGGAATATGGTCCCTATAGGAACTACAGCATCATTTTGTGTGTGACGGACAACTTGACCAATTTGATCGCGGGAATGGCGAGAGTCATACTGCCTAACGATGCTATTGGCCTAAAGACACTGAACGATATCGCCAAACAGTGGCCTGAATTGTATAATGATTCGTGCTTCGACGAGCTCTTCTTGTCGACACCTGATCACTGGGATATAGGCACAGTAGCCATTGGCGTTGAGTATCAATCACCTCTCGCTGCAAGCCTCGTGAGTCTAGGATTATATCAGGCAATCACACAACTAGCTCAATACTATCGAATTGATAGCCTAATCGCATTGCTTGATAGCAAGGTGTATCGCATGACGAGATGGAAGTTTCATTCCCCCTTTCTGCCGATCCCTGGGGCAAAGGCAAAGCCATACTTAGGTTCGGCAGCCAGTTACCCCGTCTATAGTCGTATAAGCGAATGGGGCGCACGCCTCAAGGTAAAAGACCCCACGATCTACGAGATCATCTACGGTGGCACAGGAATCGAAGCTGCTATATCTCCAATGTCTATTGACCACGGTGTTTCCCTTATTCGAAACGTTGGCTTGATCGTTGATGTGCGTTCCACGACACCGGATAAGCTGAACATCGCTCCAACACCCATTGTTGATTTATTAGATCCGATACGCTAACGGGGCAGCTTTTCCATCCCAGCATCTTGCAATAGGTTGGTGAACTCTCAACAGCGCTCTTCCATGAGTTATATGGGTAGGAACAGCGTCATATTGGGTAACCGGAAGGCCCCTCATGGCGCGTCCTCTCACATTCAAGGTGGTTCATCTGGGGTGGATCACTCCACGAACTAGAGCAACCCTCTGGTCGCTCCACCGTCAACCGCGATCGCCTGGCCAGTGATATAGCCCGCCCACCTTGAGCACAGATACGCAACGAGGTGGCCACAATCATCTGGATCACCGAAGCGACCCATCGGTACCCGCGAGAGCATCCGATCGAGATCGACCCCGGCCTCCTGTAGGGCGACCAGACGCTGCGTTGCATGAAGTCCGGGAAGGATTGAATTGACCGTCACATCAAAATGTGCCAACTCGAAAGCCGCCGCCTTCAAGTACGCAAGGAGACCGGCTCGCGCCACGTTGGAGGGCATCATCTCGGGATCTGGCTCGCGAACGACATACGAACTGATCGAGACAACTCTCCCGAACCGACGTGCCCTCATCAATGGAGCTACCGCCTCTACCAGCTCGATCATCGGTGCGAGTACCAACCCAACGCCCTCATGGAGTTGATCCACCGGCATCGCGCCTAACGAGGCGTTCTTGGGGCCTCCAGCATTTAGCACGAGGATGTCTATATGACCATGGAGATTGAGAAACTGTCGAAGCAACTCCTGCGGTCTCCCGGATACGGCCAAATCCACGGGTAGATACTGCGCCCCACGGCCCAGCAGTGAAACCGCCCTCTCACCAACCTGCTCGTCGCGCGCTGCAATCACCACCTCGGCACCTTCTTCCAGGAGAGCTGCGGCGACACTGAAACCAAGGCCGCGAGTTCCACCCGTTACCAGCGCCTTCGCCCCCTTTAGACCAAGATCCATTACTCCCCTCCCCATCGTCGCGTCCCCTTGGGGACTGCTCGGGCATTTGCACGACGATCACCCATCCCACCCTAGTTCCACTACGACCTGTGAAACCAGTGGCGCATTCTAGCCCCACACGACCGCTTAGGAACGACTGGAGCCCAAGTGCACATCTACCCTACCAACGACAACCGAACCCCAAATCATGGAGCGCTACGCCAAGCCTCTACCGTCGAACTCCCCATGGGTGGATCAGCGACAACTGCGCTGAGAGGCCGGAGAAGTGAGTCGGCTGGTGTAGTATTTACTACACAATAACTTGTGAACGAACAGAAAGAAGAGTCCCATGACCCAGCAAGCCGAAAGTATCGTACGTGCCGCCAACATTCTCTTTGAGAACGGAGTGATGTCCCATACGGGCCACGCAAACCTGTCAGCTCGACTTGGGGCCGATAGCATGTTGCTCACCATCGATGGACAGGTCCGCAACCTCACTGCCGATCGGGTAGCGACCGTTGGACTTGACGGTGTCGTCCGCGAAGGCGATCTCGACCCAACCAACGCAGAGATCATCGCGATGCACTCCGAGATCTATAAACTACGAAGCGATGTGGGAGGCATTATCCATACGCATTCGCCGAGTCTTTTGGCATTCGCGATGGCCAATCAGGCGCTCCCTTGCCGCTACGAAGCGCTCCTCCGATGGGGCCAGTCTGTCGACGTACCCGTCGCCACCTGGGCACCACGTGGATCAGACAAGTCGGTCTCAGCCATTATCGACCAAGCCAAGGCTCACCCTGAGACGAAGGCGGTCATCCTCGGAAACCACGGCGTCTTGGTGTTCGCTAGCGATCCTGTTGCCACCGCACAACTCCTCACTGTCCTCGAAGAGGCGGCCGAGGCAGAGCTGGCGGCAATTGGACTCGGAGGCGCACAATCCTTGCCCGAATCTGCTTTGGCTGCTATTCGCGAGTCGATGGCGAGAGTTCGATGACGACACCAGATGTTGCCGCCATTGAGGCTAGCTATCGTGCGTTGACTGGGACCGTTCCTCCCTCTATTGCAGACCGGATACGCATCGCGCGACTGGCCGATCGGGATGAGAGCATCGTGAGTATTGAAGCGTTGCGAGCCCAGTTGATCATGGATAATCCGCTCGACTCCAAGACCGCGCAGCTCGTTCACTTCGCCCAGCTTCTCGTCCTTGGTGAACACGATGCGGCGACGCTCCACGCTGGCGCCGCGCGTAAAGCCGGGGCAACCCTCAAAGATCTCCTCGGGGTCGTAGAACTCGCGCTCATCACCGCTGGGATGCCTGCCTATAGCAGAGGCATCGCCATCCTTGCAACCATGTTCCCAGGAGATCAGCTCGAACATGGTGGATGACCTTGGATTCCGACTCGCTAGGGTCGCGCGGCAGTTGCGAACGCAGTGGGGAGAGCGGCTGGGGACGATAGCCCTCAACCAACCACAGGCGGCGATTCTGCGAACCTTGGCGGGAGCCCCGGGCCTAGGGCTCCGCGAGATCAGCCGAATTATCGGGGCTGATCCCTCGAACCTGCGTCGGGAGATCGAGCGACTCGCCAAACGCGATCTTCTCATTGTCGAGACTCCACAGCACGCTGGCATCAAAGCCACACTCGCCCTCACGACGGCTGGGGAACAGCTGGCGAACGAGATCGAACAACTGGCTCGCGTCCAGATGGCATCGACCATCGACCAACTCTCCCTTGGCGATCAAGCTGCACTGACTCGCGTCATCGCCCAGCTCGAGGTGCTCACCGGTATCACCGAATCAACTCCAGAGAACGAGAAAGACTCACGATCAACCTCTCGAGTCGGAGCTGGTTGACCGTTGTAATCTTGACCGCTTGATCACAACGCCACGTTGGCCTCGCCTCATTTGGGTAGCCTCGCTCCCTCACGATAGCCTCCCTTCATCACGATAGCCTCGCTAGACCAACTCGATCGTCACCGATGAGAGCGCTTCGAGGTCGCGAAAGAAGCCAGGATAGCTCGTCGCCACCGTCTCGACCCCGTCAATCTCTGTCATCCCACCCGCCAACATACCCAGTATGGCGGCGGCCATCGCGATACGATGGTCGAGGTTGGCGCCCACCCGACGCTGCCCAGCGCCTAATGAGCCAGGTTGGAGTCCTCCATGGACGACCAATCCGTCAGTGAGCTTTTCCACCGTAACTCCAAAGGACATCAACAGCTCGGCGGTTGTCTCGATCCGGTCCGTCTCCTTGATGCGGAGTTCGCCCGCATCATGGATGATGGTCAGCCCACCGGCAAAGGCGGCAGCGACGCACAGGATCGGGATCTCATCGATAAGGCTTGGGATGATCGAACCACCGATCTCGACACCCTCGAGCGAGGAACCCTGCACTCTGAGGCGACCATGATCGCGGGTCAAGTGGGCACCCATGCGTTCGAGCACCTCAAGGAACCCGGTCCGTGTCGGACCAAGATACATCTCCTCAACTTCGAGATCGGCACCTGGCGTGCAGGCTGCCGCCACGACAAAGAAGGCCGCAGCAGATGGATCGCCTGGTATGCGGAATGAAAACGGTGACGGCTGCGCGGGGCCTACGATGGTGACGCGGTGTGCTTCGCTGTCCTCCACAAAATCCTCGACAAGATCAATACCGGTCAGCCCAAAGAGCTCCTCCGTGTGTGGCCTGCTCAACACTGGCTCAACTACCGTTACTGGTCCATCGACTCCAAGTGCAGCAAAGAGTAGCGCCGACTTCACCTGCGCAGAGGCCACTGCTAGATGAACAGTTCCCGACACTAGTCCCCCACCACTCACCATCGCTGGCAGATAGGTATCACCATTTCGAGCCGAGATCGTAGCTCCAAGCTGGCGAAGCGGACCAATCACGCGCCCCATGGGTCGTTGCCGAAGGGAGTCATCCCCGGTAAAGAAAGAGAGGCCCGGCACCAACGTGGCGACCCCAATCCCAAGGCGTGCACCGGTGCCAGAGTTCCCCAAATCGAGTATCCGATCGGGCTCGATCAGGCCCGCACGACCCGAACTCTCCACCAAGGTCACCGACCCATCAACCCGCAACGATGCACCGTATCCCTCGATCATTGAGGCGGTGGCGGCCACATCAAGGGCGGTGCTGAGGTGGTCAAGGCGCGATACACCCCGGGCCAGCAACGCCAGCAAGAGAGCTCGATGGCTGATCGACTTATCGGGTGGTGGCCGGAGGCTGCCGACAAGGCGAGGCTCGGCAGAGAAGATCCGCGCCTGCACCGTACGCTCTAATCCGGAAGGTCGTCACGGAGCCCTATCGCTCCGTGCAAATAGACATGATGAAAAAGCCGACGATCACGATCATCCTCGACGTGCATCATCACTCGAACACAATGAGTCACTGCACCCTCAATCGTCAACTCCTGCGCACACATCAGCGGAACATCACCAAATCCAAGCGCCCTTGCTGCTGCGGCAGGAAACATCGAATGCAGATCCGAAGTAGCCGTGAAGAAGATACTGATCAACTGGTCCTTGTCCAGCTGATTGCGTTCGAGCATGACACTCACAAGTTCACGCACGTTTTTGTCTATCGCTTCGGCGGTGTCGGTATCCACCGTCGTCGCACCCCGTACTGCTCGCACACCCATGGCTGACAGGTTAGCGGGCCAACCGGCCGCCGGTGCGCAGGGCGATCAACTCGTCTGTGGTGATATCACGTGATTGACCAGGCGCCAAAGAGGGGTCCACAAGCGTACCGATGCGGGTGCGAACCAAGCGCGTCACCTCAAATCCGCATGCCGAAAGCATGCGACGTATCTGGCGATTTTTACCCTGTTTGAGAACGATCCTTAAGGTAGTGTTTGAGAGCTGACCGACCCGCCTAGCGACCAACAACTCACCATCGACTTCGATCCCACGACGCAATGCTCCGAGCAACTGTGAGGTGGCCTTCCGATCGATCGCAACAAGATACTCCTTCTCGACACCACCTCGTGGATGCATCAAATACTCCGCCAGCGGGCCGTCATTCGTGAGGATCAACAAACCCTCACTCTCGGCGTCTAGGCGGCCCACTGGGTAGATCCGGCTTTCACATGGCACCAGATCCACCACGGTTGGCCGACCATGAGGATCCTTGGCGGTTGAGACCACCCCAGGTGGCTTATTCAACAGTTTGTATTCGAGTGTCTCCGCGATGCCGACCGGCGCGCCATCAACGCAGATGGTATCGGCCGTGACCACCCGACAGCCAAGCCTGGCCACCTCTCCGTTGACAGTAACCCGCCCTGCTTCGATGATCTCCTCCGCGGCACGCCTAGAACCATAACCCCTCGTCGCTAAGACCTTCTGGAGTCGATCCCCTACCGGTTCCGTCGTGACTCCTCAAGCACCTCGACAAGCTCCGCAGATGGGACGAAATCGGCAAGCGCAGGAAGACTCGCGAGATTCTCGAGTCCAAAACGCTCAAGGAACAACTGTGTGGTCTGGAAGAGGATAGGTTCGCCGACACGCCCACGCCGTCGATCACCTTCGATGAAGCCGCGATCGACAAGCAGCCGAATCACTCCATCCGAACTGACCCCGCGGATCTCTGAAACCTGTGCCCGGGACACCGGTTGCAGATACGCGACGACCGCTAGCGCCTCCATTGCAGCACCTGACAGCACTGGACTCTGTTCTTCGGAAAGAAACCGACCGAGTACGACCGCTAAATCAGGTGCGGTCTTTAGTACGTAGCCATCGGCAACCTTCACTAACCTGGTCGCACGGTCATGCGCTACCAGATCGCTCGCCAAATAGTCGAGGGCGAGTTCAACCTGACCCTTCTCGAGTTCCAGGAAATCGGCCAACTCGGCGAGGGTAATCGGACCAACGCCAAGCGAGAGCAGACCCTCGATGGTCCTCGCCACCACCGGCAACACTACTTCGGCAGCATCGACCCCGGCCGAATCGACCCCTAAGGGGAGCAGATGATCAACCAAGGGTCCGCACCATCTCGGCCACCAAGCCAAGACGCTCTCCATCGATGACACCGACCTCGATATCGGTATCGACCTGGCGCAACGCTACTGCACCGAACGCATGGGCTTCAAGCAAAATCACAAAGCTCACTATAATTTCGACGCCTGATCCATCGGCAATCATGGCCGAGAATGATGTCATCCGTTCAAGCCGGTCCAAAAACTTCAGACCAATGGCGACAATATCGACTGAGGAGCGCATCAATGGTGTAGGACCAACCTCCGCGTTTATACTCGCACGGGCCAAGGCGCGAGCTATCGCCTCACCGAGCCCCGAGGATGGCAGTACTACCTCATCTCGATCATCAACAAGATCGGCGGCCTCGAGTGCGACCGGCAATGACTCCGCCGTCCTCTCAAGGCGGGTACGCATCGCCTTGGATGCGGAGGCGTAGATCGCCTTTTCGACCAAGCCAAGCAAGATGCCCTCCAGGGCTCGGTCGAGCTCCTCATCCTCGATCACCTCGTCATCGTCACGATCGAGAAGCCAATGCATCTTCATCCTCATCAACCAGGTACCAGCTACCAATTCGAGACTGAGTTCGTCGAAATCGTCGATAGCGAAGAGCTGCTCAAAGAGCGACGCTAACCGTAGATCTGCAAGGTCAAGCATCTGATTACGTACGCGATCAAGACTCTCGGTTAGTCGACTCATGCTCGCCTTTGCACCATCAGTACGTGAGGCCCAATCCCCTCAATCACAAAAACCTCTCCAACGACCTCGAAACCATGACGTTCATAGAGGCTACGCGCTGCAACACGGGCATGACACCAGACGGGCGTCACCGACGTAAACCGCGAGGTGACGACGCTCTCTTCCTGGGTGCCAGTAGCTTCGTGAGCGACTTGAAGCAGGTGCTGGAGGATACGCGCTCCAACTCCTCGCCCCCGGTAGTCTTGCTCCACCGCCATCCCACGTACCCGATAGCCCGGCACCCCCTCGAGGGGCTCTGGCAACAGACTCCCGACGCCCACCGCTCTCGTGCCGCGACGGGCAAGTGCGTGTATCGCGAGCGGATCATCGTCTCCCGGGAAGTGGGCCGTCGATGGATCAAGGCCAGCTCGAAGAATGCGTGCCCGCAGGTCCAGCACCTCGGGAGAGAGGCGTCCAAGATCGATGGTCAACTCCTCTGAACCGGTCATGCTTCAAGCGCCTGGGCCAATAGGACGATCGGATGGAGCACCTCCACGCGATCACCGAGCAACGAGTTGAGCTGGATGGCACAACCAGGGTTTCCCGAGACAAGGAGCTCGACCTGGGTACGCAGGATCGCATCTCGTTTCGCCTCGCCGACTTGGCGTGCAAGCGCCGGCTGGCTCACGGAGTACAATCCTCCGGCCCCACAACAGTTAGGCCCCTCAGTGAGAGCGAGCTCGAGCTCGGGGATGCGACTCAGCACTGATGGTCCAGCCGAACGAACCCCCTGCGCGAAGGCGAGATGGCAGGGTTCGTGGTAGAGAATTTTGCTCGACAGCGGTCGATAGTGGGCAATACTCGTGAATCGATCCAGGAACTCCATCACATCGACCACCTTTTCCGCGAACGCATCGGATCCCTCCTGATGTTCGAGCAGCTCCCCATAGTCCTTCATCATGGCGCCGCATCCCGCGGAGTTGGTGATCACCGCATCGATATGGGTAAGGTCGAATGTCTCCATCAGCGTCCGTGCCTCATGCTGTGCTAAGTCATGCTGGCCAGCATGTGAGGCGAGTGCTCCACAACACCCCTGCCCCCTGGGAACAACGACTGAGATGCCCTCGGCGTTTAAAACCTTCACTGTCGCAGCGTTGACCTCGCTGAACAGTACCGACGCGATGCACCCTGTGAGCATGACGACCCGCGCTCGCTCGTTGGGAACCAGCGAGGTGAAGGTGGTCACTGGCGACGCCGCACGGATAGTTGCCGCCTGCTGCACCAACGCCTGCACCCGCGGCAGATGGGCGAGTCCAGGCCGCAAGAAGGACGCTCGCACCACCCCACGGGCAAGCACCTGAGCGCTCGGGGCCAATCCCGCAAAACGTTGTGCCTTTGAAAAACTCCTCACCACCAACGAACGCCCAAGTAGTTCGCGCTGAGACCGGCCGACATTCACCACCCGGCGGGCCCGGTCGATCAGCTCGTCATAACGAACCCCAGAGGGACATGCCGGGACACATGCCTCGCATCCAATACAGCGATCGATGTGTAGTCGGAGAACGTCAGTGACCTTGTTAGTGCGCGCCGCCTCTGCAAGGAGCCAAATCCTTCCACGAGGGGAGTCGTTCTCCATTGCCGTCACCGCATACGTAGGGCAAGCAGCTAAGCAGAAGCCACAGTGTACACAGGTCGCACTGAGCTTGGCGATCGCTGTAAACTCCTCGGCAAGCGACGGGGTTCTTGTCGTCATGATCGGTCAAACCTTCCGTATGGATCGAATGCCATGGCAATACGATCGATCAAGAGCTGAGCAGAGATGGTCTCTGCGGTGCCGACTTCGGCGTCATCGGTCACATGCTGCACAGTTGCGGCCGGCGTGCGCGACCAGGTCTCGTGAGCGGGCACCCTGTGGGAATGCCACGCACGGACCTCCACGGCACCGGCACTGAGCACTCCTTGGAGGTTGGCTAGTCGGTGTGCCTGGTGTTCCGGTTGGACGGAGATCTCCGCCACGCCCGCACCGACATGAGCGACAAGAGCCACAAGTGCAGGTCCCAACGTTTTCCTGATCGTAGGGAGCAGATCAAGCATCGCCGTACTGCGCGCGGAAAGTGCAAAAACCATCCCCCCCTCCTCCGGGAGCTGGAACCCCCTAAGGCGAGACCAATGAGCCATCGATTCAGCTTCATCGAGAATCATGGTTGAGCCATCCGAAACCGCACGCTCCAACCGCTCGATACGTTGGTCGATCACCTCGTGACCGCCTTCGACCAGACCGGAGAGCGTATCCTCTACAAGGTCGAGAGCGCTCAGCTCAACGTGGGCACCCATGAGTGCGATGACGACATCGCGGACCCGATCTGGCCGCATGGTGACCAACAGCGTCCGTTGCGTCTCTGGCAACGGACGCGTACGGAAGATCACCTCAGCGATAATCCCGAAACGACCTCGGGCCCCGGCAAAGAGTTTTGCCAGGTCATAACCGGCGACGTTCTTGATGACCGTCGAACCGCTATGAGCAATGCTCCCGTCAGCCAGGACTACCGTCATCCCGATGATCTGATCGCGGATGCCGCCGTAGCGGTGGATGAGGCCACCTCGCGCACCTGTGGCCACCATCGCGCCAACAGTACCGACCCCTGGAGGGTCTACCGCTACCCGTTGACCGACAAGCGCCAGCTGATCCTGCAGCCTGGCCCAGGTGACACCAGCCCCCAGCGTGACAGAAAAATCATCAACCCGGTGCCCGATACCCGCAAGCGAAGTCGTTTCGACCACGGCCAGCCCTTCAGGATCGCCCGACAGATTCGAGCCAAGGCCTCGAACGACGACTCGACGGCCCGGGTCCAACTCCCTCAACCATTGACTGAGTTCCTCGACTGAGGCAGGGGCGATCTGTTCTGTCACCATCGCTCCCCTAAGCCAGCCTCTTCGAGTGCATGAGGCTGATAGCGACCGGGACGCTCACCGCACAGTCGTGGGGTCGGCAACAACTTCCCCCGGTTACACATCCCGCTCGGATCGAACGCAGCTCGCAGTCGTTCAAAGGTGGACAAGTCCTCGGTTGAGAACATCTCCGGCATGTGGCAGACCTTATCGACGCCAATCCCATGTTCACCCGTGAGAGAACCGCCCTCCTCAAGGCATAACGCCAGGATCTTTGCCGCCACCTCCTCCGCCAGGACCTCCTGCCCTTGGACCGAAGGATCGTACGTGACGAGTGGGTGTAGGTTGCCGTCACCAGCGTGGAAGACGTTCAAAATCGCAAGGCCCGAATCGGTTCCGAGATCTCCGATGCGTTCAAGGACCCGCGGAAGCGCCGATCTCGGCACCACTCCATCTTGGACAATGTAAGCCGGCGCCACACGGCCTGCTGCGGCGAAGGCAGCCTTCCTTGCGAGCCACATCAACCCACGTTCCTCCTCATTGGCCGCCTCCCAGACGTGGGAGGAGCCATGGAGCTCCAGCAGTGCGCGTACCGCAAGAAACTCCTGTGCCACTTCATCAATCTCCCCGTCGAGTTCGAGCAACAGGCAACTCTTGGCCGTCGTGTCGAGCCCGGCACCTGTGGCGATCTCACAGGCAACGATAGCAAGTTGATCCATCATCTCGATGGCAGCAGGAGTGATCCCTCGCGAAACCACATCGCTCACCGCCTCCGCCGCTGCAGCCACCGAGTCAAAATAGGCCAAAAACGTACGGCGGATCTCGGGGAGGGGGAGCAGTCGACACACGACCCTTGTCACAATCCCGAGCGTCCCCTCGGAACCGATCACTACACCCCGTAGATCCGGTCCGGGTCCATCCATTCCCTCATTGCCAAGCCACAGCAACTCGCCAGTTGGCAAGAGCAATTCCAGTGCCAACACATGATGGGTAGTAAAACCATACTTAAAGCAGTGGGCTCCTCCTGAGTTTTCGGCAACATTCCCTCCGATGCTACAGGCGATCTGGGAGGATGGATCTGGCGCGAAGTAGAGACCGTAGGGCAATACCGCCCGGGAGAGTTCAAGGTTGACCACTCCTGGTTCGACGACGGCAACGCGGGAAAATGGGTCGATCTCAAGGATGCCTTTCAAGCGCGAGGTGACCACCAACACCCCTTCTTCGTCAGGGAGGGCGCCACCAGAGAGGCCCGTACCGGCTCCTCTGGCAACCCAAGGAAGACCCAACGCAATGACCTCACGAACACACGCCACCAGCTCGCGACGATCAGCTGGTACGACGACAAGTGCGGGAACCGCCCGATGGCTCGTGAGTCCATCGCAGCTATAGGCTTGCCGTTCCCCAGCCTCTAGAATGAGCGCAACCGGGTCAACGACGCTGCGGAGCCTATCGATAAGGAGATCGATGCGCGAAGCTACCACGTTGTTCCCTCTCTCTTTCCGGGCATTATCACGAGGAGTACTGCCCACCTTGAAAGTATAGAACGAAAGGAATTCTCTATGAAAGCCATGATTACCGGCGCAAGCTCTGGCATTGGCGAGGCGATCGCCACCAACCTCCACGATCTCGGCTACGAGCTCATCATTACCGGTCGCCGAAAGGAGCGTCTCGATGACCTTGCAACGCGTCTTGGCGGTGATCGAGTCGCTGCTCACACCCTCGATGTCACCGACACCGCCGCCATTCATGCCCTCGTCGAGGAGGTCGGTGCGGTCGACATCCTTGTCAACAACGCGGGTGGCGCACTGGGACTTGCGAGCGCCCAGGAGGCTGAGCTCTCGGACTGGCTGACCATGATCGCCACCAACGTCACCGGGCTGACGGTGCTCACGCACGCACTGCTGCCAGCGATGGTAGAGCGTCGTAGTGGCATCATTATTAATCTGGGCTCGGTCGCCGGTGAATATCCCTACCCGGGCGGGAACGTTTATGGCGCTGCGAAGGCCTTCGTTCGTCAGTTCAGCCTCAACCTCAAAGCCGACCTCGCCGGCACCGGTGTACGAATCACCGACATCGAGCCAGGAATGGTCGGCGAAACCGAGTTCTCTCTCGTCCGCTTCCACAACGACACCGAGCGTGCCTCCAGTGTCTACGATGGGATGCAGGCACTCACCCCCGCCGACATCGCCGATCTGGTTCGCTACATCGTCACCCTTCCACCACACGTGAACATCAATACCGTCTCGCTCATGCCAGTTGACCAAGGATTTGGTGCGTTCAACGTCACCCGACATTCGTCGTAACCGAGCCACATGCTCCACACACCGCTCCTCTGTCATGCCCGCAGGGGCTGCGGCCATGCCTGTCATACCCACGCACCACACTTAACGAGAGGAGCGGTCACCGCAGCGAGAGCAGATGTGACAAGGAGGACCCGATGACCACAACTAATCCCCACCGAGACCATCAGGCCGAATGGCTTGCCACTATGCACGGTAACCGTGCTGCAGGTAACATCATCACCGCGCATGAAACGCCGATGTCGATCGAGACCACCCTCGCCGACCGACGAAGTACCGAAGAGCAGCAGGCCGCGACGCTGAGCAGTGGAGCCACCCTCGCTCATGGTGCCGGAAATCGACCGCAACGTGAGGAGCCAGACGTCCTTCGAACCTGCTTTGAGCGCGATCGAGACCGCATTCTGCATTCCAGTGCATTTCGACGTCTCGCCGGCAAAACGCAGGTCTTCATCTTCCCCGCAGACCACCAACGTACCCGCCTTACCCATGCCTTGGAGGTATCGCAGGTGGCAGTCGCTATCGCACGTCGGCTCCGTCTGAACACCGACCTTACTGAGGCAATTGCTCTCGGTCATGACTGTGGACACGGACCAGGTGGACACGCCAGTGAGGTCGCTCTTGAACCCTTTTTACCTGACGGTTTCGATCATGCACCTTGGGGTGCGTATGTCACCTTAGCCCAACTGAACCTCTGCCAAGAGACCACCGATGGAATCGCGAACCACTCCTGGT
The DNA here is from genome assembly GCF_027364955.1 of Ferrimicrobium sp. Lineage (NCBI taxonomy): Bacteria > Bacillati > Actinomycetota > Acidimicrobiia > Acidimicrobiales > Acidimicrobiaceae > Ferrimicrobium > Ferrimicrobium sp. The sequence goes on along the minus strand of NZ_DAHXOI010000004.1, from coordinate 136,770 downwards.
CGAGGCCAAAGCCCATGACCCCAGAGGCTGAGATCGTAGCGCTGGCAGATCGCATCGCCTATTGCGCTCACGACCTCGAAGATGCAATCGATGCTGGCCTCCTCGAAAGAAGTGCCGTCCCCGATGATCTCACGCAACTCATTGGGTCCCACCGCACCCAACAGCTCGACTACTTTATCACCGATGTCATCTGGACCTCAGTCCATCGTGGCACGATCGGCCTCAGCGCGGAGGCAGGAGAGGCGTTAGCGATGCTACGCGCCTTTAACTACACCCACATCTACACCACCCAGGCCGCCGAAAACCAGAGCAAGGCCGTGATCGCGATACTGCGGTCACTTACCGACTATCTCCTCGAACACCCGACAGCATTGCCACAACGCGATCCGTCGCTTCCCGTCGAATACCAGGTAGTTGCCTACGTCGCTGGCATGACCGATCGCTACGCTTTCCGACTCGCTCGTGACCTGCTCCACTGGCCAGCAAACCGGTTGCCATTGGGGATCGACCTGGGTGGTTAGCGCTCAGTGATCTCGCTTGGTCCACCGCGAGATCCATAGGTGCTCCCAGCCTCTTTGACTGGGAGAACAGCGGCGCAGAAACTGGAGAACGCAGATAGGAACGGCTATCAGCGTCGACTGGTCAATCGATTAACCTTTCGTTGAAAAGGAGCGACAGGGGTCGCCGAGCTTGAGGGGAACAGATGCATTCATTTCAGGATCCGCTACGGCGTGGGGCAAGTGTAGCGCCACAGAAGGACGCTATCGTCTGTGGTGGCGAACACTTCACCTTCCATCAACTTGACCAGCGAGTACACCAGCTGAGCGCTGTGCTCCAGCATTTTGGCCTTCGTCCCGATGACCGGGTCGCCATTATCGCAAATAACTGTCATCGCTATCTTGAGGTCTACCTTGCAGTCCCCTCGAACGGCCTCGTCTTGGTGCCACTCAGTACCCGTTCAACCAACGCCGAAGTGGTCTTCGCGCTCTCTGACGCCGACGTCAAGGTCGTCGTTACCGACCGCGACCTTGGCCCCCTTCCCCCGTGCGTGGAGCAGGTTATTACGATCCCCGGGCACTATGACGAGTTGGTGAGCAAGGCCACCCCTGCCTCCTTCCTCAGCCAGCCTAACGAGGAGACGCTGGCAGGCTTGTTCTATACCGGAGGTACCACTGGACGGTCCAAGGGGGTCATGCTCACCCATGGCAATCTGCTCGCAAACGCATGGACCGCCATTGCCTGGACACATCTGACCGAGGACGATCGATGGCTCGTCATGGCACCGATGTTCCACGCTGCCGGTACGTGCCTAGTCCTTGCCTCATTATGGCTCACCACGACCCAAATCATGCTGAGCACCTTCTCACCCACCCAGGCACTCGACATCATCGAGGGCGAACGAGCCACTGGGACGCTTGCCGTACCAACCATGATGCTCGCCATGAACGACACGATGGCCACCTCTCCTCGCGATGTCTCCTCATTGCGATTGCTGAGCCACGGCGCCTCCCCAGCCCCCCTTGAGATCCTCAAGGCAAGCCACCGGTATTTTCCTGAAGCAGAGATGCTCCACCTCTACGGGACTACCGAGACCTCTCCGATCGCATCGATCTTCCCCCACGAGGAGCGACATCTGACCGACGCACTGGCGGGTTCGATCGGCGTACCTGCCGTCGGTGTCGATCTCACCGTACTCGACCCGGACGACCAACCGCTCGGCCCTGGTGAAGTAGGCGAGATCGCCATCCGAGGTAACAACGTGATGAAGGGTTACTGGAACCTACCGGTGGAGTCACAGCAGGCCCTCCGCTCCGGCTGGTACCACACTGGTGATCTCGGATTTCGAGACTCAACTGGATACTTCTTCCTCATCGATCGGCTCAAGGACATGGTGGTCACCGGGGGCGAGAACGTCTACACCATCGAGGTTGAGGATGCGCTCTATCGTCATCCCAAGGTGCAAGAGGCTGCTGTCTTTGGCGTGCCCGACCCCAAGTGGGGAGAGGCTGTCCATGCCGTCGTCGTGCCACGAGAGGAGGTCAGCGCCGAGGATCTCTTGGCCTTCCTACGCACGCAGATCGCTGGGCACAAGCTTCCAAAGAAAATTGACCTTCGTCAAGAACCATTACCAAAGTCCGGAGCCGGAAAGATCTTAAAACGTGATCTCCGCGAACCTTTCTGGGTCGGTCACACCACTCGGATCGGCAACTAAGGTGGCCGAGCATCATCACCCGCCGCATCGAAAAAGGAGTCAGCTTTGGAGTTCCTAGGTAGCCACCTCCTCTCGGTGGATCAACTCTCCAGAGAGGATGTCGAACTAGTCATCACGGTTGCTCAGCGCCTGGAGCCGGTTGCACGACGCAGAAAAATCACCCGCGCCCTCGAAGGAGCCGTCTTGGCGAGCCTCTTCCTTGAGGCAAGCACGCGAACACGCCTCAGCTTTGGAAGCGCCTTTTCGCGCCTCGGAGGTGCCGTACGCGAGACCGTCGGCCTGACGTTCTCCTCCATGGCCAAGGGGGAATCGATCGCCGACACCGCGAGGGTCATCAGCGGTTATGCCGATATCATGACCATCCGGCACCCGGAGGCAGGGTCTGTTGCCCAGTTCGCCGATGCCTCGCTCGTACCGGTAATCAATGCAGGTGATGGTGCCGCCGAGCACCCAACACAGGCACTGCTTGACATCTACACCATCGAGGAAGAGTTTGCCACCCGCAACAAGCGCTTGGACGGCTCTCACATCCTCTTCGTCGGTGATCTCAAATATGGGCGCACCGTTCACTCGCTCATCAAGCTCCTCAGCCTCTACGAGAGAATGACCTTCACGCTTCTGGCCCCTGAACTACTTTCCATGCCCGCCTCTATCGTGGAACTCGTCGAGGCACGTGGACATAGGGTCAATCAACTAAACGCCTTGCCAACTGAACCCGAACGCGCCGACGTCATTTATACCACCCGCATCCAGCGCGAACGCCTCCAGGGAGAACAGATCGAGGGCTACAGCTCTGACTTTCATGTCAACATGGCCTTCGTCAACCACGTTGGAGACCAATCGACCGTCATCATGCATCCGTTGCCGCGCGACTCAACTCCCGCATCAAATGATCTCAGCACCGATCTTGATACCGATCCACGTCTCGCCATCTTTCGCCAAACTGATCGCGGCATTCCAATCCGCATGGCACTCTTTGCGCTCATCCTCGGCGTAGCCGACAATATCGAAGCGACCTATCGGGACCCGTCCTGGCGGGTATCGCGCGAAACCGCCGCCCCGCCTCACTAGCACCCTCCATCATCCCCATGATCAACAGACCGATCAGCGCGTTTCGCAAGCAACCCTCCATCGCCATAGCGCCATCGTCGTAGTGCCATCGTCGTACCTTCACTCGTGCGAACCTACACTGCTTGGCTAAGCAGCAATGAGCGCACCAGCCAGCTTCGGCAACGAAGTATCTGCATTGACCCAGACAAGCAGGGTACAATCATCGCAGCCAGCACCAGGATCCAGGCACCGAGCACGCCGCTACCAAACTCGGGGCTTAGACGGACGATCCGCTAAACGACAGAACAGAGACGCCTCCTGGTACCTAGGCGACGCAGATGTTCTCGACCTAAACCGAACCGTTAGGGTAATCGTTTCTGCAAATCCGTAGCAGCCCCACTCTCCCGGTCATCTACGCTTGCCCTGAGGCGCCAAAGGGTACGCGGTTCGTCACAGTCCAACAATTGGTGTGCGTCTCTTCCACGCGCCACCGATGGGCCATGATTGACCACAAACCCCCAACCAGGCAGCACACCCACGAGGGATCGGAGGAGGAGGGATTGACCCAACCACGACGTCGGCAGGGGCACAATTTGCAGGTCCCAGCAGGTACGGATCGACGAGCACCTCTTTTGCTCTACACGGATCCCCCATGGTGACCAAGGATGCCTCACGCGTTCACGTGCAGGCGATCACCCTCGCTCCTCGGGGTGTTTCACTCCACCAAGGCCATCTTGCCCTAGCGAGCAAGCTGCTAGAAGTGCTCGACCTGCCGTTGCTACACGGGATGGCTAATCCATCCACAGGAATGTCAGAAGAGCCAGAAAATTCGCCCCGTCACACTCATGATTGCGATTGGCCAGTCACGTGAATCTGGCCGAGTGGTCTACCCTGGGCCGCCGTCATCGACTTCGACGCACCGACTAGCCAGGTGCCAAGCGTTTGCTAGCTCGTAGACATCAGCTGTGTCGCAAGAAGTGCATGGGATAGCCACCACCAAGCCTCGAGGGGGCAGAAGTCCTCCTAGCGCACTCTTCGGAGCACTGCGGCGATCCCTTGCCCAACTCCAATGCACATCGTCACCAACGCGAGATCGAGATCACGTTCGGCTAACTCGGTCGTCGCCGTCAGTGCGAGGCGCGCCCCGCTCGCACCAAGTGGGTGTCCCAAGGCGATCGCGCCACCATTCGGGTTGACAAAATCCGCATCATCGGGCAAACCGAGTTGTCGCAGGCAAGCGAGCGACTGCGCCGCAAAGGCTTCGTTCAACTCAATGACGCCAAAGTCGGTAATGCGCAGATCCAGCCGCTCCATCACCCGGCGCGAAGCGGGCACTGGCCCAATCCCCATGATGCGGGGTGGCACGCCCGCGGTTGCCCCCGCCACCACCTCTGCCATGGGAGTCAGCGAATACCGATCAACCACCTGATCACTCACGACAAGCAGCGCGCCTGCTCCATCATTGAGCCCACTCGCGTTGCCGGCCGTAACCGTACCTCCCGGCCGGAACGCCGCCTTGAGTTGGGCTAACTTGTCCAAGGAGGTCAAGCGAGGATGCTCGTCGCGGTCGACCATCGTGCTCTGGCGCCGACTTTGGACCTCGACAGGAACGATCTCGCGGCTGAGCCGTCCGTTCTCCTGCGCCTTGGCGGCACGCTCCTGTGATCGCTGCGCGAAGGCGTCTTGATCATCGCGAGAGATCGAAAACTCCTCTGCAACGTTCTCAGCCGTCTCACCCATCGAGTCGATGCCGTACTCCTCTCGCATGCGTGCATTGATGAACCGCCACCCCAGAGTGGTATCGAACACCTGCATTGAACGATCGAAGGGACTAGCGGCCTTCGGCATGACAAACGGGGCTCGAGACATCCCCTCAACACCACCGGCGATCACGACTTCACCGTCGCCGCTCTGAATCAACCGCGAGGCGGTCAAGATGGCCTCGAGTCCGGAGCCACAGAGCCGGTTCACGGTGACGCCTGGGGTCTCAACGCCAAGCCCCGCCAACAGACTCGCCATACGGGCAACGTTGCGGTTGTCCTCGCCCGCTTGGTTCGCACAGCCCAGGATCACCTCATCGATATGCCCGATCACCGACGGATACCGGGAGACGAGTGCTCGTAGGACATCTGCGGCAAGGTCATCGGTACGCACCGACGAGAGTGCGCCACCATAACGACCAAACGGTGTTCGAACCCCTCCAACGATATAGGCCTTTGGCACGATTACTCCTCCTCTAACACCGGTTGTCCCAATGACCGCGATCGACCATGGAAGAGCGCAACGACCTCGCCCCCTCGTTCAACCGCAATATCATAGAGCCCGTTCCTTCCAAAGCGGGTCACCTCTCGCGCTCGCGCATCCAACCGTTCTCCCCGGTAGACCGGCACAATAAACTCCACCGCTGCACTCTGCGCTACCGTCACCACGTTATAGGTATTGCAGGCAAAGGCGAACGCGGTGTCAGCGAAGAGAAAGAGATAACCACCATGACAGATTCCATGCCCGTTTACCATCGCATCCGTCACCTGCATGGTGAGATGCGCTAAACCCGGCCCCACCTCTGTGACCTCGATTCCAAGCGCTTGTGACGCGACATCGCGAGCATACATCGCCTTCGCGCACGCTTGTGCGAGCTCCTGATCGGTCATGGTTGCCCCTCCCGTGTCCGTTGGACCACTACGTTGGCCACTCCACCCACAACAAACTCGGTGACCAGGCTCGCATACTCGGACAGTCCCAGCCTTCCTGATCCCTCACGAAACCAGCGAGCATGCCAGTTCAAAATACCGAACGTTGACATCGTCAACGCTTTGACGGTCGATGCATCGAGTTCGGGTCCTACCCGCTGTAGAAGTCCTTCCATCACTCGGACAACCTGGCGTTCGTTCTCGCGAATGATCTCCTGCTGGGATGGTGCAAGGCGTGCAAGGTCATTGATCTGGGCTTGGTGATAGGCATCGGCATCACGATAAAGATACAGCACCGCTTCGATCACCCGCGATAGCTGCGCTGTGGGGGTGCTGCCACCTTCGAGGGCGTGCTGCACGGTCGACAAGAGCCGCTCGGAATACCCCAGCAACGCCTCAAAGAGAATCGCCTCCTTGGTAGCAAAGTAGTGATAGATACCCGCCTTCGAGAGGCCGACATGCTGAGCAAGATCGTTCATCGATGTGCCATCAAAGCCCTGTAGCGCGAATCGATTCACCGCAAGTCGCGCGATCTCTTGGCGGCGCGCTGGCACGAGAGAGTCAACCAAGACTCAACGTCCCGTAAACAAGGGGTCTTGATGCGCCACAAAGGCACGAATGCCCGATCGGTAATCACCAGTCGTGGCACACAGGCCCTGTTCTTTGGCCTCCATGGAGAGTATCTTGGTGAGGGCAGGCACGCGTGCTTCATTCAGGATGCGTTTGGAGGCAAGAAATGCCTGGGTTGGTCCTTGAGCCACTCGGCTCACCCAACGGGAGACCTCTTCATCAAACTCGACATCATCGACGACTCTTGAGACAAGTCCCTGTTCGAACGCACCTCGTCCATCGAGCAGTTCACCAAGCAGGATGAGACCAAAAGCCCGTGCAATGCCAAGGTTTGAAAAAAAATAATGGCCGCCAGAGTCGAGAACGGCCCCAATGCGACCAAACGGAGACCCCCAGCGACTCGTGGTCGAGGTGATGACCAAGTCACACGAGAGTGCCAATCCGAGTCCAGTGCCGAGGACGGCGCCATGCGCCGCCGCTACCGTGATTGTCTCGAGAGTGGCCAGCCGCAGTAGCAGCGGGTTATAGAGCTCAGCGAGAATCCCCTCAGCATCCTCCTCCTCAGGGTTTGCCTCGCTAAGATCGCGTCCGGCACAAAACGCTCGACCCACGCCAGCAACCAGCAGGGCTCGTGGTGGACGTTTCTCGACCTCATCGAGCGCATCGTTGAACATGTGCACCATCGCCTCCGTGGTGGCATTCAGGCGCTCTGGCCGGTTCAACCATACTTCGGCGACCTCATCACCACGAGCAAAGACCACTGGATCTCGGCTCGACAGGGTCCCTGGTAGGGCGCGTTCAAACGCCATAGGGACGGACCTCCCGAGCGACGAGGACCTTTAATACGCTGGTACAGACGAGCGTTGTCTCCTGATTGAGTACCTGCCAACGCAATGCAACCACCCCACGGTCTTGGCCCTTGTCCTCCTTGGCAATGACCTCAGCTTCGAGATGGATGGTGTCACCCACAAAGGTCGGGTGTGGATAGCGAATAGAGTCAGAGCCATAGTTGGCAAGAATTGCGGTAGAATCCGCTGGGACTCCGAGACCGGTAGCCATCGCGAACACCATAATACCGGGAGCGACCACTCGCTGAAACATCGACGCTTGCGCCGCATGGGCGTCCGTATGGAGATAGAACCAATCCCCAGTCAGCGCACACCAATTGGTAATATCGACTTCGGTGATGGTGCGACCCCTTGTTGCCTGCCGTTCCCCGATCGCGATCTCACCATACCCCTTGTAGAGAATGGGATATCTCTCTGACAACGAAAACTCGCGCATAACCCTTTGCAGCCTTTCGCACTCGCTAGTGGTGTCGGTCAAGAAACGTCTGCATCCGAGCCCGCTTCTCCTCCGACTCAAACAGGATCGCCTGACCTAAGATGTCGATGAGTCCGGTCGACGAACGTCCACCTGTCCCCAAGGCTAGCTTTGTTATCTCAAGAGCGCGCCACGGTTTGGTCCTGATGGTCTCTGCCCACTTGCGTGCGCACAGGACTGGGTCATCACAGACCTCGTCAACAAGACCGGACGAGAGTGCACCAGCTGCGTCAATCACCTCACCAAGGTAGAGCATTTTGCGAGCAACGCCCACCCCGACGAGGCCAGGAAGACGCCAATTTCCTCCAGCACCAGCCAGAATACCAAGACCCAACTCCGGCTGTGCGAAGCGAGCCCTTGGTGATGCCACCCGAAGGTCGCAGGCGAGTGCACACTCCAATCCGCCGCCAAAAGCGGGCCCATCGATAGCTGCGATAGAGGGCCAACGCCAACGCGCTATCGCATCGAAGAGCTCTACGTTGAAGGCTCGGAACGCCTCCTCCTCGCCACGCTCGCCGAGCTCAGCGATATCAGCTCCAGCAATAAACATCCCCGGTGTGCTGGAGGTCACGACAAGTACGGCCGGTTGGTGCCGCAGACGCTCGAGCGTTTGGCGCAGTTGATCGACCAGTGCGAGCGAGAGGGCATTACGCTTCTCGGGTCGATTGAGACTCAACTGCAAGACACCCTCGGATTGGCTCATCAGCACCAAGGATTGACCGTGCGTGGGCCCCGAAGGCTCTTGCATCGCTGAACCTAGCGTGCCGTGATCACCAGTCAAAGAATCCCTGCCCAGATTTCTTCCCGAGGCGGCCAGCCTCAACCATCGAGATCAGTAGCTCGGGGGGCGCAAAGCGATCACCTAACGTTTGTTCGAGGTAGCGTGCTATCGCCAGACGGACATCGAGCCCGACCAAATCGGTCAGCCGCAATGGACCAACCGGATGTTTATAGCCAAGCACCATCGCTTGGTCAATATCGGCAGCGCTTGCCACCCCCTCTTCAAACATGCGGATTGCCTCAAGGCCGAGGGCTACCCCCAAACGTGAGGTCGCAAAGCCGGGCGCATCCTTGACCACGATCGCCTCTTTATCGAGTCGTTCCGCCAATGCCCTAAAGACCGCGACCGTCGCCTCATTGGTGGAGGGACCGACGACGATTTCGACCAACGAAGAGGCGGGAACGGGATTAAAAAAGTGCAACCCACCGATATTGTCCGCGCCTGCCACGCCCTGTTGCAGACTGCCAATAGCAATCGCGGAGGTGTTGGAACCGATCGGCACCTCATCTCCAACCACGAGACGGATCCGTTGCAAAACATCGCGTTTGAGTTCGACGATCTCTGGCACGCTCTCGATCACGACATGCGCACCCGCAAGCCGCTCGTAGTCAACGACGACCTCTAAGTTTTGGTCGACGACCTCCGCTGGGATGTCGGTGAATCCACGGCTACGCGCCCGACTTAACGTAGCGATGATGTGCTCTCTAGCCCGCGCGGCCGCATCTGCCCTAGCCTCAATGACGGTAGTCCGAAGACCACACAACAACGACTGGGAAGCGATCGAGGCGCCCATGGTTCCTCCACCGACGATCCCAATCGTTGCCTCTTGATCTCGACCTAAAACACTGGAATGATCTCGTCCCAATTTACGTCCGTGACTTCCTCTCCAGAGATGCCGACCTCCGGGATGGCTGGGAACGGAATATCATAACGCTCCAAGACCCCCTTGACATTGAGCATCGCCTGTCGCCAATTCTCTAACTTCTCATCGTAGGTGGCGACTCCCAGTCCCGCTGCACGGGCAACCTCCTCAATCTCGCGTTGTGTGGAGATAAAGTCGTCAGGAAGATCCCAGAAGTCGGAGGGAGGCTCAAAGAGTACACCGGAGAGGAAGACATAGCCTGCTCTGATCTGCTTTGTCACAATCGAGCGATCCTCATCGCTGATCTTGGGATAATCACGCTCCATTAAGGACAAACAGATGGCCATGTGTCGCCCCTCATCACGACCGATCGCCCGGAACGCCTCCTTGAAGACGGGAATCGTCGTGTGTGTATACATATAATGAAACAGTGTCGATGACGCTACTTCCCCCATGAGGAAGGAGCTAAACAGCACCGCCATGGAGTAGCGAGGGACTGCCTTTTTGTAACCATTCCAATAGCGTGCACCGTTGTGATAGAGCCATTGGACATTGCGCTTGGCCCGGCGTCCAAGATCCGACTGCGGTTCGTAGTCAAGAGGGCCACCTGGGGTCAGCAACGAGATGGCCTTGCCACAGACGATCTCGTGGTTCTGCTCGTCACGGGTAATCGAGAAGAACGCCCTGCGTACGGGGTCCTCTTCATGGATCTCATAGGCGTGTACCAGCGCAGTTGCGAACACCGGAGGTGCCGAGGCATCAAAGACTGATAACAACGAAAACCAGTACGCTACGGCCTCTCGTTCAGCTGCGGACATCTGATCAAGACGAAGACCATCCCATGGAAGTCGTGCGGGATCCCAATACTCCTTCTGTGCAGAAGCCCAGATCTCATCGAGTTTTGCGGTCTTTGACTCCCAAGACAGAGGAAAAACATTGGGTTGTTCAATTGGCGGAGGAAACTCCATCGACCCACCCAGTCCGTCATGTGCCTGTGCCACGTTATTCCCCTTTCACACATCGACCGACCATTCGGTCGGGACACTACAATAGTAGCACGGTCGCGCTCGTTATGGTTTGATCCGATGACCCGGTGAGTAGCATCGCATCATGCCGAGGCTGTCGTGTGTGTCGAGAACTCAAAGGAGGCCCCATGTCGATCATTCGACTTTACCCATCCGGTAACGAGATACCCTGTCCTGATGGCATGACGGTTTTGGCCGCCTTGGAGGCCGAAGGTTGGGCCTTGCCCAACAACTGCAGAGCTGGGACATGCGGAGAGTGCAAAGTCAAGGTGCGCTCAGGCTCCTTCGATCAGGGATTCGTCCTCGATATGGCGCTCTCGCAGGAGGAACGTCAGCAGGGCTACGGCGCGATGTGCATGGCCAAACCTCTCTCAGACTATCTGGAGATCGAATGGGGTACGGAGGACGCCAAGCCCACCCTGTTCCCCCCTCGAGAGCAGGTACCACATATCGTCGTAGAACGGCTAGAACGCACCCCTTCCATCGTCGAACTGCGACTGCGACCACTCGGTGACCCGCTGCGCTTTTGGCCAGGTCAACACGTACAGCTTGGATCACCACCCGAGTACCCCTTGCGCAACTATTCAATGGCGAACGCACCCCGCCCCGACGGTGAGCTGATCCTCGAGATCACCCGAGAACCATTCGGCCAAACCAGCACCTGGCTGACCAATAACGTCGCCATCGGCGACACGCTCATGATCAACGGGCCCTACGGCTCCTTTATCGGAGACCCCGCCATCGCGACACCGGTCCTGCTCATCGCGGGAGGATCGGGCTTGGCACCTATCCTTTCACTCACTGAAGCCGCACTACGCCGGGGATTTGCCCATCACGTCACGCTGCTATTTTCCGCACGTACGCCAAGCGATGTCTACCCCCCTGGCCAACTCGCCTACCTGACCCATCGATACCCCAACTTTGAACTCCAGGTCACCTACACGCGGCACCCTCACGATCCGAGCTGCGGGGAGCTACCACATTATCATGGGCGCCTCCCCGGCATGCTCAGCGATATCTTTCCTCGCCTCGCCGATACCGCAGTCTTCATCGCCGGCAGTGACGCCTTCGTCCAAGATTGCACGCGAGCCGTCCGGGCCCTAGAGCCCGATGCCGTCTACACCGAACCCTTTACTGATCAACAGGGTGACTTTTCCTCGTTGTCCATCCTCGGGTAACGGCCCACCAGCCGCTCGAACACCATCGATCATGCAATGCATCAATGGCGTCATGCATCAATGACGTCATGCATCAATGGCGTCATGCATCAATATCACGAGGTCGTTTGTCGAGTCCTCTTACCGAGCAGTCTTTGTCTAGCCAGCGGGGTCCTCTGTGGTGGGCCCTCCTTGCTACTCGGTGAGTGCCAGCAGGTGATGGGGCCCTCTCCGTGGACCCTCGATATCATGATGGGCCGGACAGGGAGAATATGCAAAACATCCCACCGTCCCTCGCTGTCAGACCCAACGGCGTCCGCAAGCTCCTCGCCGCTGGTCCGTGGAACCGCGAACCAGATCCAACGTCGAGCACATGATCAAACATGCTCGATGCCACAGCCCATGGCAGCCCAGATCGGCCGGAGTACCGAGTGGCAGGAGTACCGAGTGGCAGGAGTACCGAGTTGCCGGAGTACCGAGCGCCTGATCGACAAGGGCCAACGATCTTCAACCGCACAGAGGATGGTGCGCTTGTTGCATCAAGCGGAAAGGGAATCAAAGATAATCGCTGCGATCTGCTCTGGATACTGTGCATGCAGATCATGATCACCCTGGATGGGATAGAGCCAACCCTGGTTGGGGGCCTCGGCTAGCAGTCGACCAGCCGCGACTGTCTTGGCTTCATCCGCCTCCGGCTGCCCTGACAACGCGGGGATCAGAAGCAGTTTGGAACGGAGACGCCCTGCATCGATGTGAGGCTCATAGTCAAGCAAGTCATTAAGGATCATCATGTGGTCGTCGATGCTCAGTCGTCGATAGGCAAGACCATTGGTGTCGATACGAAAACCAGCGCGAGCAGCCAGAAGTACCTCCGGATCCCAGTCCCGGTAGCGCCGCTCAAAGAAAGCATCGAGCTCCTCTATCGGCCTCCCGTCGATATCGGCTGGCCGAAGCACCCGTACGGCCTCCTCTCGCGAGGAAAAACTACGCGCCATCGCCTGGAAGCCCCCATCGACGAGTCCCACTACGTAGGGGCGAACCCCTGGCTGATCAGCACTCAACGCACCGTAGTGCAACGCGACTGACGCCCCCCATGACTGACCTATGACCCCGAAAGGCTCCCCACTGGGGAGATCTTGCACGACGCTGAGGAGATCGTCCGCGCTCACACCCACCCCCATCGGTGTGTGTGCGCCACCCGATCGGCCGTGTCCACGTTGGTCAAGGGTGTAGGTGCAGACCCCCATTGCCGAGAGCAGACGAGCAACGGGCCACCAGAATTGCGCATTTGATGAGAGCCCGTGCAGCAGCATTACCGAAGCGGTGAGGCTTGGGCCAACTGGGTCGAATCGATCCAACACCAGCCGGACTCCATCTCGCATCTTCGCACTCAGCGTCTCCACAACCCGCCACCTCACCTCTTATGAAACCAATTCCTACAAAGAAATACGCACCGAAACATCTTTGACAACAGAACGCTTAAAGGGTAGTATGCGGTGATGAGCACAGAGTCCACCACCGCTACTTCGCTGGAGTCAACCATTCAAGAGATCGCAGCGGCCATCAGCACCTATGACGGCCCAAGCGGTGTCTACCAGCTCAAGGGACTCGCCTCGCTTGTGATGAAACAGGCCCTGAAAGACCCGGTCTTTCGTGCCGATCTTTTTCGGCTCGTCGACGTTTTCCCGACCCTCGAGGGACCCGAACAGATCACTGCACACGTGCGCGAATACCTCGATCCACGAGCCCCGAAATGGATGGCGACGAGCCAATCGCTCGCCTCAAAGCTTGGGATCGGCCGCTCCGTACTCACCTCGTTGACCCGCAACAACATCATCGAGATGGCGAACCAATTCATCCTCGGCACCGAACTCGATGAGATTGCTCGGAAAGTGGGCCAGATGGCCCAGCAGGGCTACCTTACCACCGTCGACCTCCTCGGCGAGAAGATTATCACCTACCCGGAGAGTGACCGCTACATCAACCGGATCACCGAGATTCACGAGCGGCTAACCACATCGGCACCGTTCCTCGCGGTGAACAAGAAGCTAACGGGACCAATGGTCAGTATCAGTGTCAAGCCAAGCGCATTGACACCCCACTATGGCCCACTCCAGCGCGAGGGTGCCATCGAAGAGGTCATCGAGCGCATCACGCCACTGCTCAAATCAGCCCAGGATGCCGGCACGCTGATCTTCCTCGACATGGAACACTATGACACCTACGAGCTCACACTTGAGGTCTTCAATCGGCTGGTCTTGGACAAGAACTTTGCCGACCTCCAACTTGGATTGGTCATGCAGGCCTACCTGCGTCGCCACGTCACCGAACTGAAAACACTGCTCAATCTCCTCCATGACCAAGAGTCTGACCACCCTCGCCTTTGGATCCGTTTAGTCAAGGGGGCCTATTGGGATACCGAGTTTGCGCAGGCATCAGCCGAATCTCACACTCCCCCGGTCTTTACCGACAAGGCAGAGAGCGACATCAGCTACGAGGAGTCTGTCAAGCTTCTCCTGGACAACCATCGAAGGGTGCATCCCGCCTTTGCCTCACACAACCTGAGGTCCTTGTCCTTCGCGATCGCCTACGCGCGCGCACACGGGCTCACTCCAACCGACTACGAGATCCAGATGCTCTATGGCATGGCAGAGCCAATGGCCTCGGCGCTGCTCGCCCAGGGCCAATCCGTGCGGATCTACACCCCAGTGGGTGAGCTATTGCCCGGAATGAGCTACCTCGTGCGTCGGCTTCTTGAAAACACCTCGAACTCCTCCTTTGTGCGAGCTCGATTCGGCGGTAAGCAGTCGATAGCCCGGCTGGTGGCACCTCCAAAACCCACCCATGGTGCCAAGCCTCCCGCTGGCTACCCAGTGGGCTATGCTCACGAACCCACGACAGAGTTCCACCATCAGCACGAGATGCGACTCCAACAAGAGGCGATTGACCGCATCGCCGGTACGTTAGGGGCTTCCAACAAGGTTCGGCTCTCGATTGGACGTCCTCTCCCCGAGACTGCCACGTGGTCGAACTCTCTCAATCCAACGAGGCCGACTCAGACGCTCGCCACGGTAGAGGAGGCGAGCGAGGAGCAGGTGGAGTCAGCGGTGTCAGCGGCACTCGCAGCACAGCCAAAGTGGGCCAGTACAACGCTTCCCGAGCGTGCCGCCGTACTCCGGAAAGCAGCAACCTACCTGCGGAGCCGTCGCAGCGAGGTCAACGCGGTCGAGGTGATGGAGGCAGGCAAGCCCTGGCTTGAGGCGGACAACGATATCGGTGAAGCGATCGACTTCCTCGAATACTACGCCATCTGGGCGGAGCGACTCGCCACCGAGCGTCTGGACTCCCCCGCTGGCGAAACCAACCAGCTACGGTGGCGTAGCCGTGGTCTCACTCTTGTGATCCCACCCTGGAACTTCCCATTGGCGATCCCTATGGGCATGACCGCTGCCGCACTGGTGATGGGCAACTCCGTCATTCTCAAACCGGCGGAGCAGACTCCGATCACGGCGAGTTACATCGCCCGTGCCTTTGAACACGCGGGGCTACCTGCAGGTGCCCTCTGTTTCGTCCCTGGCCGAGGTGAGACGGTCGGCGCAAGGCTCGTGCGTCACCCGCTCATTTCCACCATCGCCTTCACTGGCTCAAGAGCCGTCGGGCTTGACATCATCGAAGCCGCGAGTCGAGTCGTACCTGGGCAGACCTCCTTGAAGCGAGTGATCGCCGAGATGGGTGGCAAGAACGCCATTGTGGTCGATGCTGATGCCGACCTCGATCAGGCGGTACCTGGCGTTATTTACTCAGCCTTCGGCTTTGCGGGTCAGAAATGCTCCGCCTGTTCGAGGGTGATCGTTCACCGTCAGATCTTTGATGCCTTCGTAGACCGACTGACTCAGGCTACCAAAACCTTGATCATCGGTGACCCTCGCAACCCGGCCACCCAGATGGGTCCAGTCATCGATGACGCAGCACTGGCCAAAATTACCGGCATGATCGAAGCGGGCAAGGCTGGTTCTGAACTGCTCTATCAGGGCGCTCGACCAGATCTCGACGGCTATTTTGTCCCACCCACCATCTTTGTCAATCCGGATCGCCAATCCCCGCTGTATCGAGAGGAGATCTTCGGCCCGGTGCTGACCGTGGAGCGCGCAAGCGATCTCGATGACGCCATCTGGCGTGCCAACGATACGATCTATGCTCTGACACAGGGGGTCTTCTCGCGCTCTGCGCAAGCGATCGCGCGGGTGGCGAATGCAGCCCGGGCCGGAAATTTCTATGTCAATCGTGGAATCACCGGAGCCATTCCAGGGCGACATCCCTTCGGAGGTTTTGGCAACTCTGGCGTAGGTTTCAAGGCGGGAGGACCCTCCTACCTCCTCCAATTTGCCGATCAGCAAGTGATCTCAGAAAATCTCTTGCGCCAGGGCTTCTCTCCGGACATCAGCGAATAGCGCCTAGGGCGAGGATCATCCTTCCCGCGACAGGAATACTTGTTGCCTACAACTAGTTTGTAGGGAGTATGTATAGCAGGGCGCGACGTTGACCAAGGCTGCAAGTTCAGGTTCATGGCTGGAGGTACTCCAGACCAAGGACCTATCGCTGATCTTTACCGCACGGGTGGCGATGAGTGTGTCGCGGGCGATCGCCGGGATCGCGGTGCCTCTCTACCTTGCGACCCTGGGTTTCAACGGCTTCGAACTCGGGATCCTGTACTTGATCGTCGCACTCGTCGCTGCGGGCATGTCCTCGGGCATCGGCTTTGCCACAAACAAAGTTGGCGCGAAATCCTTCATGGTCATCGTGCCAGCGTTAGTTGCCATCGCCGGCGTCGTCTATGCCTTCTCCAGCGACACCGCAGTGCTGTTTATCTTTGCGGCGCTCGCAAGCTTCGGACGAGGTGCGGGTGCGGGTGCGGGGATGGTCGGCCCCTACCAACCGGCTGAATCCCAACTGATCGTGAACTCCATTAGCCCAGCGAATCGCAATCGAGCCTTCTCACTGGTCTCACTCGCCTCGACTGGAGGGGCACTCATCGGCACCGGCCTCGCAGCGCTCTCTGGACATGAACACGTGCTGCGTGCAGCTGCGGTCGCGGTCTTCCGTCCGAGCATGCTGATCGCCTCACTGGCCGCATTGGTCGCGAGCGTCATCGCACTGTTTCTGTCAAGCCACCCCGTGCAAGCCAAGCATCCGAGCGCGCACAAACAGGAGAAGGTCTTCGCCTTCCCGGAGCGATCCCGGTGGCTCCTCTACCGGCTCTGGGTCACCAATACCCTCAATGGGGCTGCCGTTGGAATGTTTGGACCATTTGTCACCTATTGGCTCTATATCCGTTACCACGCCAACGAGGTGACCATCGGCGAACTATACCTACTGGTCAATATCATCACCCTGGGCTCTGGCCTCATCGCCCCAAGGGTCGCACAACATTTTGGGACCATTCGTATCACGTCATGGCTACGCATCGCGCAGGGTCTACTGCTCATTCCTCTCGCACTCTCGCCAACCTTCGTCATCGCTGGTGTTATCTACACGATCCGCATGTTTGCCCAACGGGTGGCGCTGCCCTTGCGTCAGTCCTACGTGCTCGCGATGGCGGACCCTTCAGAACAGGCCCGCGTCGCCGCGCTATCAAATCTTCCGTCCCAGATTGTGATGGCAATCTCCCCTACCCTGACCGGTTATCTACTCGATGACGTCAGCCTCTCTTTACCCTTTGAGATAGCTAGCGTCATCCAGACGATCTCCGCCTTCGCCTACTACTTCTTCTTCCGCAACGCAGCACCCCCCGAAGAGGTTGCACGACGAGTTGATGAGAACGACGGCGTACTCGAAGTAAGCCCCGAGGAACAGACACCAACGGACTAATAGGATACTTTGCATGGCAACTCCGCCCAAACTAGAGTTTTTGGCAACGAACCACCATGCAGTTCTTGGCACCTATCGCAGCGATGGAGGAGTCCAGCTCTCTCCGGTCCTCGCAGTACCAATGAGCCCCACCACCATCGGGGTCTCGTCGCGAGAGACCGCCATCAAAACCCGAAACCTTCGTCGGAACCCCACCGCTTTCGTCTGTGCCTTTCCCGATTCCTTCTTTGGCAGCTGGATACAGGCCGACGGGATCGCTACCATTTATTCACTGCCAACAGCGATGGATCGACTGATTGACTATTACCGTTTAGCGGCGGGTGAACACAACGACTGGGCAAGCTATCGTGAGGCAATGGTGACAGAGCACCGAGTGCTCATCGAAATCGCCGTGACTCGCATCGGACCAACCGTCAGCGGATGACCGACCTCGAACAGCGTATCAGAGGCCTCCAGTTGGCACCCATGGTGGCCTTCACCGGTGCTGGTCTCTCTACCGCTGCTGGCATCCCCGACTATCGCGGGCCAAATGGCATCTGGACCAAGGACCCCTCTGCAGCAAAGTTGTCGCGCGTGAGCCAGTATCGCAGCGATCCAGAATTGAGAAGACGCCTGTGGAGGGATCGCCTCACCAACCCGCTCTACTGCGCCCAACCAACGCAGGGACATCAACTTCTTGAATCACTCGCCAACAGCGGCACGCTTACCGGTGTGATTACCCAAAACGTCGATGGCCTCCATCGGCTGAGCACCGGCCACAGCTACCCACTGGTCGAACTGCATGGATGCATCCAAGAGACTCGCTGTCTCTGCTGTGGAGATATCCAACCGATGGACCAAGCGCTCACTCGCGTAGCCAACGGTGATAGCGACCCAACCTGCCTCCGTTGCCGCGATGTCAATCGCAGCGGTGGCTTGCTCACCTCCAACACCGTAACCTTCGGTGAACCAGTCCCGCCCACAAGACTAGAAACGGCCCAGAAGCTCATCGACAACGCCCAAGTCCTTCTCGTGCTCGGTAGCACCCTCTCTGTCAACCCGGCAGCCCGACTTGTCGCGTTTGCGCTTGAGCGAGAACGCCAAGTTGTCGTAGTCAACCAGGGACCCACTCGTTATGACAACCGAGGAGTCATCAAGATTCATGCAGATTGCCAGGAGTTTCTCCGAATTCTCGCTAGCAAAATACACCATGCCGCCTGAAGGAGTTCCGATCCATCATTCCCCAAGAAGCGCTGCCCGTGTTACCAGGGAACTCACAACAACGCGGCATAGGTTGGAGAGTACCAACAACCCCATCCCAAACCCCCAGACACCAAT